>DATKYA010000135.1:0-13916 GCA_035528775.1 Planctomycetota bacterium
TTGCGTCGCAGTGCACGGTGATGCGGAACAGGTCCACCGGCGCCCGGCGGATGAGCTCGTCCTGCGACAGCGGCTGGTTGGCCCTGGCGGGATCCTTGGCGCGCATCTGCATGAATTCCGCGAAGGTGGGGTAGCTGCCGCCCTCCCATGTTCCACGAAAACCAGGCAGCGGCTCGGTCACCAGTTGGCCCTTGTCGTCGAGGCCGTCCCAGACCACCTCCTGCTTGCCTGCCGGCAGCTTGCCTGCCTTGATCGTCTTCACCGGAATCGGCTTGGGCAGCACCGGCGTGTCGGTAGCATCGATGCCCTCGCCGGTCGCGTTGTGCCGTGCGACCGTGATCGTCACTTCAGCCGGTTTCGCCAGCAGGAAGCCGATCTTCACATCACCCTGCGACACGTAGCCGGAATCATCCAGTGTGATCGCCTGCTCCATGTGGAGGCCGGAAAGCAGCTTCTCGCCGCCGAAACACGCACCTGCAGGGATCAGCATCAGTATCAGACAGGCCATTGTTCGCATGGTTGCTCCTCTCGATCCTGTGGATTGCCGGAGAGCGATGCGCGGTCCTCGACTTCCCGCGCAGCCCTATTGTACACGAATCCGCATGATTTCAAGGGAAAAGATCAACGGGGATACTGCAATTTCCTGTAATGCGGCCATGGGCGCATACGTCACGGCCTCATTTTTGAATTGATTTCAGGGGCATGATGTGATAAAATCAAGGTTCTATCGTCGAGAGATCATCCCTTGATCGCACGAAAACATGGAGAAGGTCATGCGAACGCCATTTATGGCCGGCAACTGGAAGATGCACAAGGACCTCAAGGGTGCACTTGAGCTGGTGAACGGACTGAAGCGGCAGCTCGTCGACGTCGAAGGCGTCCGGATCGGGCTGTTTCCGCCGGCACTGTTCCTTGCCGACGTGGTGGATGCGTGCGGGGGCACGAATTTCATCGTGGGCGCCCAGAACATGCACTGGGAAGAGAAGGGCGCGTTCACCGGCGAGATTTCCGCTCCCATGATCCTCAGCGTGGGCGCCACCCACTGCATCATCGGGCACTCGGAAAGAAGGCAATATTTCGGCGAAACCGACGAAACTGTTAATAAGAAACTCCACGCCGCCATCAAGTTCGGTGTCAAGCCGATCATGTGCATCGGCGAGATGCTCCAACAGCGCGAGGCAGGCAAGACGCTGGACGTCGCCGGCACACAGCTTCGCGGCGGCCTGAAAGACATCTCCGGCGACGACGTGGCCGACGTGGTGATCGCCTATGAGCCGGTCTGGGCGATCGGAACCGGCAAGACCGCCACCCCCGAGCAGGCGCAGGAAGTGCACGCCGCCATTCGCAAGATCATCGGCGAGATGTTCGGCGGCGACGTCGCCGACTCCGTCTGCATCCAGTACGGCGGAAGCGTGAAGCCCGACAACATCAAAACACTGATGGCCCAGCCGGACATCGATGGTTCGCTGGTGGGCGGGGCCAGCCTCGACGCGGCTTCATTCGCCGCAATAGTCAAGTTTAAGGAGGCCTGACAACCGTGGGCATTATCGTTGGTATTCTGATGGGACTGTTCCTGGTCGACTGCATCCTGCTGGTGGTGGTGATCCTGCTGCAATCGGGCAAGGGCGGGGGGTTGGCCAGCGCGTTCGGAGCGGGCGGCGCCGCCGATTCCGCCTTCGGAGCGAAGGTGAGCCAGCCGCTGCGACGCGTCACCGTCGTCATGGCAAGCATCTTCCTCGCCACGGCAATCGCACTGGCGATCATATCGTCGACTGCGCAACAGAAGACCGTCGGCGCCGGCGGCACCAGCACACTGCGCGAGGAGGAACAGGAGCAGCCTCCCGAGCAGCCTGCTGCCAAGCCCGGCGAAGGTTCCGCTACCGAACAGCCTGCAACCAAGCCGGAAGAAGGCTCGGCCCCTGAGCAGCCTGCTGATTCCGGCAATGCAGGAAAGCCGGCGGACGAGCCCCCGGCCGATGCAGAATGATGAGATGAATGGTGAATGACGAACGCAGGGGGCATCATCGATGGCCCCTGCATTTCGCATCGTCTGCATTCTGCATTCTGCATTCTGCATTCAGCGCGGGCGCCTGCCGGGCGCCCCAACACGGGAACCGCACACTATGCTGAGAAGCATGACCGGTTACGGCCGGGCTGAATCCCTCGGCGACGACTACAGCGTGGCGGCCGAGATTCGCTCGGTGAACGGCAGATTCTTCAAGGCCCACAGCAAGCTGCCCCCGCAGTTGTCGCGTTTCGAGCCCGAGATCGAGAAGCTGCTCAAGCAATCATTCTCACGCGGCACAATTGACCTCTCGATGCGGTTCCAGCGGCCGTCGAACCCGGCAGGCTATACCTTCAATGGCGAGGCAGCACGCGCCTACTGGCGGCAGCTCGACAAGCTGAAGAAGGAGTTCGGGATCGACGCCCCCGTCACCTTCGACTTGCTGGCCACGCTGCCCGGCGTGCTGGAATCCGAATCCGAATCCGAAGCGGATGCCGAAAAACTGTGGCCGCACGTGCAGGCTGCCGTGCTCGGCGCGGCCAACAACGCCACCCGCATGCGCGAGAAGGAAGGTGCCGAGCTCAAGAACGATCTCGCCGAGCACATGCGGTCCATCAGCGCCGTCCTCGAGCAGGCGAAACAGCGCGTCCCGCTGGCACTCGAGGAATACAAGACTCGCCTGCGCGAGCGGGTCCGGCAGTTGCTCAACGGCACCGACGTGACCGTGAGCGACCAGGACCTCGCCCGCGAGATCGTGCTGTACATCGAGCGGTCGAACATCTCGGAAGAACAGGCCCGGCTGGCCTCGCACATCAAGCAGTTCGAGACCACGATGAGCAGCCCCGGGCCGGTCGGCCGGCAGCTTGAGTTCATCGGGCAGGAAATGCATCGCGAAGCCAATACGATGGGCGCCAAGGTGAACGACGCGGTGCTGTCGAACTTCGTGACCGAGATCAAGACCGCGATCGACAAGATACGCGAGCAGGTGCTGAACGTCGAGTAGCGATGTGTAGTTTTCAGTTGATGGTTGCCGGTGAAGGAAGCCCATCGACATTAGCCGGCGGCCTACTGTCAACTGCCACCAATCAACTTCCAACGATCGACTCTCCATGGGCAAGCTGGTGGTGATCTCGGGGCCGTCGGGAGTGGGCAAGAGCACGCTGTGCAGGCGGCTGGCCGAGCTCGATCCAAACATCCATATCAGTGTTTCCGCCACGACGCGGGCATCCCGCAGGAATGAGCAGGACGGCCGGGATTACCATTTCATCACGCGGGAGGAATTCGAGCGCAAGATCAACAACGGCGAGTTTGTGGAATACGCCGAGTATGCCGGCAACCTGTATGGCACGCTGAGATCGGAAGTGGAGGAGGGGATAGCACGGTCGAAGACCGTGGTGATGGACATCGACGTGCAGGGCGGGGAGCAGGTGGTGCGGCAGTATCCGGACGCACTGACGATATTCGTGGAGCCGCCGGACTTCGACGAGCTCCTGCGGCGGCTGAATTCGCGGGGGACCGATTCCCCGGAGGTGAGGCAGCGCCGGATCGAGATCGCCCGCCGCGAAATGGAGCGCCGCTGGGAATACCAGCACCGAGTGGTCAACGACGACCTAGGGAAGGCGGTTCGCCAGATACACGATCTGATTACGGGCGCCAGGCCGGGCGGCTGACCGGCCGGCGCAGCCGATAGTGCAGATAAGCATGGTTCAGCGTTGTCAATGACCGTGCACACGCGACGGATCCGCATGGTTTGCTGCCCGGGAGGTGATCGAATGATGGATGAAAGCAAGGTTCACGCGTTGGCCAGGCGAGCCGGCGGCCGGTTCCACCTGGCATCGTTGGTTCAGAAGCGGCTGCTCGAGCTCAACCGCGGCCAAAAAAAGCTGCTGGATGAGGATTTCGCGGACCCGCTGTACCTGGTGCTTCGGGAGATCGAAGAGGGCCTCATCGAGCTCGCACCGCCCGAAGATGAGAAGGTGATGGAAGCTCCGGCCGAAGGCCCGCGCCTGCAGACCGGGCTTGATTCCGGAGGCTGATACATGGACGGGCAGACTGCAACGGTGGTGTTGGGCGTGACGGGCGGGATCGCCGCGTACAAGGCGGCCGACCTTGCGTCGAAGCTGCGGCAGAAGGGCCTGAAGGTCATCGTGGTGATGACGCGCAACGCCCGGCAGTTCGTTGCACCGCTCACCTTCGAGTACGTCACGGGCAACCCGGTGGTCACCGATCTGTTCGAGAAGCCGGGGGGCCATCAGTGCGATCACGTGGCGATCGCGGACGAAGCAGCGGTGGCGGTGGTGGCGCCGGCTACGGCCAACATCATCGGCAAGCTCGCCAACGGCATCGCCGACGACGCCCTCAGCACCATCCTGGTGGCGTTCGACAAGCCGGTGATCATCGCGCCGGCCATGAACGAGCGGATGTACCAGTCGCCCGCGGTGCAGGAGAACCTGCGGCTGCTCCGCGAGCGCGGCGTCCGGCAGGTCGGGCCCGGCACCGGATGGCTCGCCTGCGGCAGGACCGGCATCGGCCGCATGGCAGACGTGCAGGAGATCCTGGCGGCAGTGATGGACGAACTGCCGAAGTAGGTCCATGCGTTTCGGAGCGTGTTCTTGACACGAAGACACGAAGCCACGAAGGGACACGAAGAAGCCGAGACGAGTTGTGGGCTGTGGTTCCAAGCCAGGCGGTTTCTGTGACCGAACGGCTTGCCTGAATTTGCCGATGCCGGAGTCTTCCGTTCGACGTTCAGTGTTCGATGTTCGTCATCCTCTTCCAATGAACTACCTCATCACCGCCGGCCCCACCCGCGAATTCATCGACGACATCCGCTTCATCAGCAACCTGTCGAGCGGGCGGATGGGCTACGCCCTGGCGGATGCGGCGGCTGCGGCCGGGCATCGCGTGGTGCTGGTGAGCGGGCCGGTCGCCCTCGAGCCGCCTGCCGGAGCCGAGCTGGTCCCGGTGGTCTCCGCGCTCGAAATGCGGGAAGCCGTACTGAATTGCGCCGGCAAATCCGATATAATCGTGATGTGCGCCGCCGTGGCCGACTACCGCCCGGCCGCACGAGTCGCCGGCAAGATGAAGAAAGGTCCGGATTCCGTCACCCTCGAGCTGGTCAAGAATCCCGACATCCTGGCCGAGCTGGGGGCGATGAAGCTGCGAAAGGAGTTTGGCCGAGCCGTGCTGCTGGCCGGATTCGCCCTGGAGGCCGACGACCCGCTCCGCAACGCCCGCGCCAAGCTCGAATCGAAGCACGTCGACTTCATCGTGCTGAACCTGCCGTCGGCCATTGGCAGTGAGACCTCCGAGGTGCAGGTGATCTCCCGCGACGGCACACTCACGCGGATCGGGCCGGCACCGAAGAAAGCCATCGCCGCGGAGCTCATCCGCATGTTCGATGCGGCCGCGGCGGGAGTCACGAAATCCCGGGGGTGAATCAACTTGTCGGGTTAGAGCGTGTGTGAAAGGAATTCCGCAAGGTGGGGGCAGGTGAGCATCGGGCCGTCTTCGGTCCGGCGCGAGTTGCCTGCCCTACGGTTCTGAAACCAGATAACGGTTTCCGCAACCCAGGCAAGGGGCAGGCAACTCGAAGACTCGACCTGCCCCTACCTCATCGCCCGCCCAAAGCCCAACGCCCAAAGCCCACAAGGAGCACGCAATGGACCCCAACTTCACGGATCGCGTTCGCAGAGTGAGAGAGATCGCCGAGGACCAGGCGCGGCGCCTCAGGCAGACCGTGATCAGGAGCGAAGATCTGCTCTACGGTATCCTGCAGGTGGCTCCGAACGTCGCGACGGTCGTTCTGAGCAGGGCTGCCGACAAAATAAAGGATGAACTTGGCAAGCATTCGCGCGAAACTCAATCCGAGCCCGCTCACGGCGCGCCGCCCGACTGGGATGCAAGCTGCAAGAGAATCTTCGACCGCGCGGCTACCGAAGCCGCCGCCCTCGGCCACAAGTGCATCGGCGTGGAGCACATCTTCCTGGCGTTGCTTGCCGAGCAGACCGACAAGGTCAGCGACCTGCTCAAAAAGGCCGGGGTCGAATACTCCAATATCCGCAAAGAAGTCCTCGACCGTATCGCCGCGAATCAGTCCGCCGAAGCGGTTGAGTTGAAGATCAAGCAGCGTGAAGACTGCAAGGACCTGCCGCTTCCGTCGTATATGAGCCGGAGCGCCAGCGGAATGGACCTGTACGCGGCGGTGCCCAACGACGTGGTGCTGGAGCCGGGGAAGATCATGCTGGTGCCGACCGGGATCTTCATCGCGGTGCCGCCGGGCTACGAGGCACAGGTCCGCCCGCGCAGCGGCCTCGCTCTCAAGCACGGCCTGATGATCGTGAACTCGCCGGGCACCATCGACAGCGACTACCGCGGCGAGGTGGGCGTGATCCTCGCCAACATGGGCGGGGCACCGTTCATCGTCCAGCGAGGGATGCGCATCGCCCAGATGGTCATACAGTCCGTGGTCCAGGCGAAACTGACCGCCACCGACGAGCTCGACGTGACTGACCGCAACGACGGCGGATTCGGGCATACCGGCGTGTGACCGGCCGAAGCACCATCAAGGTTTTGCCGGATTCCTGACGATATAATACATGAATAGGCGTTGAGTTGACCAATTGGGCGGTTGGGTGGTTGATCAGTTGAGCAGTTGGCCAGTTGATCTGTTGGATTCTGTCAACCCGATGACGCAAGAACCGAATGGTTGAGCAACCGCCCAACTGACGAACTGCGCAACTTCGTAAGCATATGAACATATTGGAGGCTATCCTCCTCGGGATCATCCAGGGGCTGACGGAATTCCTGCCGATCAGCAGCAGCGGGCATCTCGCGGTGGCCGAGCGGCTGCTTGGGCGGGACGTGCCGCTGGCGTTCGACGTACTGCTTCATTTCGCATCGCTGGCAGCGGTAGTGATCGTGCTGTGGGGCGACCTGTGGTCGCTGCTGACCACGCGGCGGCGGCTGATACTCCCGCTGATCATCGGCACGATCCCCGCCGGGCTGGCCGGCGTGCTGCTGGGCGACCGGCTGGAAAACGCCAAGCACGACATGCTCGTCGTCGGCTGCTGTTTCATCGTCACCGGCGTCGCGCTGGCGGTTGGCGAGCGGCTGGCTCGCAGCCGCACAGCGGCACGGAGCCTGACGGGCATCGGCCTCGTGGACGCCCTGATCGTGGGGCTGGCACAGGCCGTGGCTCTCCTGCCGGGTGTGTCGCGGTCGGGGATGACGATCAGCGCGGTCAGGATGCGGGGCGTGAGCCGCGAAGATTGCGTGCGGTTCTCGTTCCTGCTGGCGGTGCCCGTGATCGCCGGGGCGGGAGTGCTGGAAGCGCCCAAGATGCTGAAGATGGCCGGCGGAGTCGGGGCGGTTCCGCTGGCCGCGGGTGCCGTCGCCGGGCTGGCCGCGTCGATCCTGGCGATCAAGCTGCTGCTGAAGATCGTGCGGCGGGTTTCCCTTGGCGTGTTCTCGTACTACTGCCTGCCGCTGGGAATGCTGTTGTTCGTTATCAACGCCCCGGCTCCGGTCAGCCGGGTGATCTCGAGTGCGCTGAGCATCACGGCGGCGTCGGCCCGGATCGTCGCGTACGTACTGATCGCCGCGTTCGTTGCTGCTGTGATCAGATTCGTCTTCTTTGGCCTGTTGCGCGGTGAACGTTCGGCACGGCCCCTCGCTCCCGAGTGAGCGGCAGGGATCTCCAGGTGAGGGTGGATTCGATTTCGAACAGGATGTGAGAAGATGATGGACAGAAAGGCGATTCTGCATCGATCATTGGCCTGCCTGCTGGTGGCATTGACGCTGTTCCTGCTGATCAGCCTGGTGAGCTACAGTGCCTGGGACACGGGGCGGATGTCGGCGCCGGTTGCCGCGAAGCCGTCGAACTGGTGCGGGCTCGCCGGCGCACGGCTGGCGGATGTCTTTGTCGACTGGCTCGGATTCGCGTCGTACCTCGCCGTTGGCCTGCTCGCCGCGTGGGGGGCATTCTGGCTGATCCGCAAGCAGATCGACGAGCTGTGGCTGAAGGTGATCGGCGGCTTCCTGCTGCTGAGCGCGGCGGCCGCGGCACTCGGGATGATACGCGGGATGCCCCCCTACGCCCCGAGCTGGGGCGGCAAGTTCGGCGCGTTCTACGCCATGCTGCTCGACAACTACTGCAGCGTGGGCGGAGCGATCCTGGTGATCAGCCTGACCACGGTTTTCGGGCTGATCTTCCTGGGAGTCGATACCTACGCGGCGGCCCCGGTGGCGTCGGGGTTCCGCAAGTTTCGCAACCGCGTGGCGGTGCTGCTGCGGCGCCGGCGCGAGGATGCACCGGCCGCGGCCGCTTCGTTGAATGGCGGGGCACTCCCCTACCACGTGCACGCCACGTTCGGCCCGGCTGAAGGGCAGGCCGCGGTCGTCGAGCCTGAAGTGCAGGTGATCGAAGATAAGCCGGAAGGCACCACGCTCCCGGCAGACTTCGCCGCGGGCGACGCACCGGCCGCCGTGGCCGACGCGGGCGCCGGCACGGCCGCACAGCCCGCCGCAGGCGACACGGCTCCGCCGCAGGGCGGCGATACCCGCAGGTCAGTCGAAGAACGCCTCAGCGAATCGATCAAGCGCGCCACGCAGCCGCCGAAGATGCCCAGGATTCCCGAGTCGCGCCAGCCTGAGGGTGATTACGAGCTGCCGTCACTCGAGCTGCTCGACGATCCCGAGTATCACGAGTCGCCGGACACGCAGGCCGCCATCGAGAACAACATCGCCATCCTGGAGACGACGCTGGCCGATTTCAACATCGGTGCCGAGGTGGTCGACATCGATCGCGGCCCCGTGATCACCCGCTACGAGCTGTCGCTGGCGCCCGGAATCAAGGTGACGCGGATCACGTCGCTGGCCGACGACATCGCGATGGCCGTGAAGGCGCCGTCGGTCCGTATCGTGGCCCCGATCCCCGGCAAGTCCACCGTCGGCATAGAAATCCCCAATGCCGCCCGCGAAGTGGTGCGGCTGAAGGAGCTTGCGGCCTCCAAGGAATTCAAGCACGGCAAGTTCCAGATCCCGGTGATGCTTGGCAAGGACACCTCCGGCACGCCGATCATCTACGACCTGGCAAAGATGCCGCACCTGCTGATCGCGGGCGCCACCGGCTCCGGCAAGTCCGTCTGCATCAACTCCATCCTGCTGAGCATGCTGATGACGAAGCGGCCCGACGACCTGAAGCTGATCCTGATCGACCCGAAGATGGTGGAGCTGTCGATCTACGAAGAGGTGCCGCACCTGCTGTGCCCGGTGGTGACGGACATGAGGCGGGCGCCCTGGATCCTGGAATGGGCCACCAAGCAGATGGACGAGCGCTACGACATGCTCAGCGCCGTCGGCGTGCGGCACATCACGCAGTTCAATACGCTTGGCGAGGAAGTGATTCGCCGGCGGCTGGGCCCGGACGGCGATTACGACAAGATGCCGTTCCACCTGCCTTACATGGTCATCATCATCGACGAGCTGGCCGACCTGATGATCAGCTCGGCGAAGGAGGTGGAAAACTCGATCACGCGGCTGGCGCAGAAATCGCGGGCCGTGGGCATCCATATCATCCTCGCCACGCAGCGGCCGTCGGTCGACGTCATCACCGGTCTGATCAAGGCGAACATGCCGACGCGTATCTCGTTCCACGTGACGTCGAAGGTCGACTCGCGCACGATCCTCGACGGCAATGGAGCCGAGAAGCTGCTGGGCAGCGGCGACCTGCTGTTCATGCCGCCCGACGTCGCCGGGCTTGTCCGCATCCAGGGCACCTACGTGAGCGACCAGGAGATCAAGCGCGTCGTCAATGCCGTCCAGCAGGAGACGGAAGGCCCCGGCTACAAGCTCGATCTCGACAACTGGGGCGGCCTGAATGACGATGACGAAGGCGAGTTCGACGACGAGCTGTACGACCAGGCGATACGGATTGTGCTGGAGACGCAGCGCGGCTCGGTGTCGCTGCTGCAGCGCAAGCTCGAGATCGGCTACACACGCGCGTCGCGGCTCATGGACCACATGGCCGCCGAGGGCATCGTTGGCTCCTACAAGGGCAGCAAGGCACGCGAAGTGATCATGGCCCTCGACGAATGGGAAAAGCAGCACGGCGGCGGCAGGCCCGAAGGATACGGGCCGGCGTCGAGGGTCGATCTGCAGCCGGAAGAAATAATGGAAAAAGTAGAAGAGCAAGGAGAAACGGAAGAAGAGGAATAACATCGAATACTGAACATCGAAGGCCGAAGCCGAACGTTCAACAATCAACGTTCAACGCTCAACGGAAGCTGGCTGGCGGCGGTCGGACTCGCGCACGTTTTGCAGAAGCTGATACCGGTCTTCACTTGAGCGTTGGTTGTTGAGGGTTGATCGTTGAACGTTGATGTCGGTGCCGAGTGCAGGGCTCGTCTTGGATGTTCGATGTTGTATGACCGATGTTCGTCTTCCTCTTCTCCCCAAGTTTATTTCCCTGAGTAATGCACCTATGAAACACGAACAACACACGCTCTGCTGGGTAAGCCTTGGGTGTCCGAAGAACCTGATAGATACCGAACGCGTGCTCGGCCGGCTGGTCGAGCGTGGCTGGCTGATCTGCGAGCGACCGGAAGAGGCCGAGATCATCGTCGTGAACACCTGCGGATTCATTCAGGACGCGGCGACGGAATCGAAGCGTGTACTGGCGGAGCTGGCGGAGCTGAAGAAGAACGGCTGTACCGGCGTCATCGCCGCCGGCTGCCTGGTCGAGCGGCTCGGCAACTCGCTGTCCGCCGAGCTCCCCGAGATCGACGCGTTCGTGGGAATCCCCACGGCAGACGACATCGAGGCGGCCTGCCGCGATCTGCTCCGCGGCCGCGGCCGGCTGTTCACCCGCAAGCCGCGAGTCTACGAGAAGGACACCTCCCGCCTCCGCATCACCCCGCGGCACTACGCCTACCTCCAGGTAACCGACGGCTGCAACAATCGCTGCAGCT
This sequence comes from Planctomycetota bacterium, assembly GCA_035528775.1. Lineage (GTDB taxonomy): Bacteria > Planctomycetota > PUPC01 > JABMSA01 > JABMSA01 > DATKYA01. The sequence goes on from DATKYA010000135.1 coordinate 10,975, forward strand.
ATTGCGTGATCCCGCTGATCCGCGGGGCGCTCCGCAGCAAGCCGTTCGACGACGTGATCGAGGAGGCCCGCGAGCTGATCGCCGACGGCGCCCTCGAGCTGAACGTGATCGGGCAGGACACCACCTCCTACGGCGCCGACGCCCCCGGCACCCCCGGCCTCGCCACGCTGCTCCGTACGCTGGGCGAGCTCGACGTCCACTGGCTGCGCCTGCTGTATACCCACCCGGCGCATTTCACCGACGACCTGATCGACGAGGTTGCCGCAAACGACAAGATCCTCAAGTACATCGACCTTCCGATCCAGCACATCAACGACGACATCCTCCGGCGGATGAACCGCCGCGAGGGCCGCGAGCACGTCGAGCGGCTGATCGACCGCATCCGCGAGCGGATACCCGGTGTGGTCATCCGGACGTCGGTGATCGTGGGCCTGCCGGGCGAGACGGAAGCCGCGTTCGACGAGCTGGTGGAATTCATCGAGAAGGCGCGGTTCGAGCGGCTCGGGGCGTTCACCTACTCCCACGAGGACGGCGTGCCGGCCTACGATTTCCCCGACCAGGTGCCCGAGCACGTCAAGGATGCCCGGCTCGACATCATCATGCGGCGGCAGCGGAAGATCGCGGCCGAATTCGCCCACTCGATGATCGGCCGCACGCTGGAGGTGATCGTGGAAGGCAAATCGAAGACCAACCGCCGGCTGTGGGAAGGCCGCACCTGGGCCGACGCACCCGACGTTGACGGCATCGTGCTCCTTTCGGGAAAGAACATCAAACCAGGGACGTTCGCCCAAGCCAGAATCACCGGCTCGCGCGACTATGACTTGACAGGGGAAATCGTCGAGTGAACCTTCCGAACAAGTTCACGCTGGCCCGCCTCGTGCTCACCGCGATCTTCTTCGTGCTCATTGCAGTCGCCCGGGCGGGCGACATCGCGCTGCTGATCGCGTCGCTCCTGCTGTTCATCGCAGCCGCCCTCACCGATCTCATCGACGGCTGGCTCGCCCGGAAATACCAGATGGTCACCGACTTCGGCCGCGTGGCGGATCCATTCGCCGACAAGATCCTGATCTGCGGCGCGCTCATCTTCCTGCTGGCGAAGGGGCATGAGATCTCCCGCGTGCGCGACTGGATGGTGGTGATCATCCTCGCCCGCGAATTCCTGGTGAGCGGCATGCGCAGCATGGCCGAAAGCAGGGGCATCCCCTTCGGCGCCACCTACTGGGGCAAGCTCAAGATGCTCTCGCAGAATTTCGCCGTCAGTTTCTCCATCATCTACATGATGTTTAGCATATTCCCTTCGTGGGCCGTCACCTATTTGCGGGTGGTCACTGACGTAGTCCTGTATCTGACCACGGCCCTGACCGCAATGTCCGGCATTGTGTACGTCGCGCGTGCGAAGAAAGTTCTGGATCTCGATGCGTGAACTGCTGGCCACGTGCTTGTACGTGGGCTACGTGCCGGCCGGCCCGGGCACGATGGGAAGCCTGCTGGCGCTGGCGGCCGCGCTGGCGTGGCGTGGCTGGCTCACCTCAGCCTGCGGCACCCGCTCGGGCAGCATCTATGCCGGGCTGATCGCGCTCGTTGTCGCCATTGCACTCTCCGTCCTTGGGGCACGCATCGGCGATTGGGCCGAACGCGTCTACCGGCGCAAGGACCCCTCGGCGTTCGTGCTCGACGAGTTCGTCGGCTGCCTGCTGAGCCTCGGCCCGGCGTTCATCATCGTGCCGCACGCCGAGCTGTTTCTGCTGGGCGGACTCCCGTTCGGGTTCTTCCGCGTGTTCGACATCGCCAAACCGTACCCGATCAGCCGCCTCGATCGGCTGCGCGGCGGTTGGGGAATCATGCTCGACGACATCGCCGCGGCCGGCATCGCCGCGGTCGCGTCGGTCGTGGCGCTCCTGATCCTTACGTGATTGCAGGCCACAGGCTGCAGGCTACAGGCAGCAGGGCAGTGGGGCTGCAGCAGGAGATAAATGGGAACGCAGCCTGCATCCCGAAGTTCAATGTTCGAAGTTCAATGTTCGATGTTTGTGGCATTCTCCATTCTCCATTCATCGTTCATCATTCCGTTAAGGCAGCACCCCTATGAAAGAAATCGGTTTCTGGGATTACACCGCTCCCGGCGGGGGTGGCGGCCTTGAAGTCTACACCGGCGACGACTGGGATCACCTGCTCGACGACATGGCCGCCGGCGGGTTCAACTCCCTCGCACTCGGCATCAAGTGGCTCACCACCGGTTACCGCTCGCGGTTCGACTGGCTGGACCAGGATCCCGCCTGCACCGCGATAACGTCCCACAACGCCCTGATCCACCACGCGCTGCAGGGCGCCCGCCGCCGCGGCATCCGCACCTGGCTGCTCGTCGTCGCCAGCATCTACCAGGTGAAGCAGTACGGCGTGAAGCCATCCACCGGTTACTGGGGCGACGCCACCGGCCTGTACGACCTTGATTTTCCCGGCTTGGGCGAACGGATCGAGTTGCTGTTCGACGAGGTGGCCGGGCTGTTCGGCGCCGAAACCGACGGCATCGTGGTGGAGCTGGAGTTCTGCGACGGCGAGGCCCCGCACCGCATCCCCATCTACAACGAATGGGCGAAGGCCAACAACCGCCCCGATTTCGACGCGATCAAGCAGATCAGGCTGGAGCCGCGGGCCTATCCGTATTACCATTGGCGCGATTTCACCACCAGCCGCCGCATCGAGATGCTCCGTCGCATCGAGCGAGTCGTCCGCGCCCGTGGATTCTCCGGCACGCTCACGTCGATCATCGAGCTCGACAGTGCCCCGATGGCCGTGCTGGGCAACGTGAACCTCGTGATGCTGAGCCAGGCGCTCCCGCACTGGCCGGTTGTCACGTATGACAGCATCTACGACCGGCGCCGCAATCGCCTGGCCACGATGGATTTCTGCGTCGACCAGCCGCGGTCGCTCGGGCTGGAAGT
>DATKYA010000136.1:0-5424 GCA_035528775.1 Planctomycetota bacterium
ATTCTGACGATAATCGTGTGTAGAAGCCAGAAACGCGGATATGCGGCGAACCGAACCGGCGGGAGCGGGTCACGATGTACCGCGCCGGGGCCAGGCCAAACGCGAAACGTGCTTGACATTATTCATCATCGTGTGGTAAAATCATGACTATGATTCCCAGAAATCGGGACCCGGCGAGGCTGCCGGAGGCGTGCGGCCCCGTGGGTCGCCCGCAAGGAGGCCGCACCATGATGCCCAGGCTGTTGGGCCCGGTCCTCGCGATGGCCCTGTTGCTGGCCGGCGGCTGCGAGATGTTCGATGGCGGCGCCGGATCCGGCAAGGCCGGAACCTCCGTTGCCATCTATCCTGATATCCCGGTGATGGCCGGTATGACCTACGTCCCGAAGGAATCGTTCATCTACCACACCGGCGAGATGCGGATCGTGAAGCTGAAGTACGTGGGCAAGGCCAAGCTCATGGCCGCCTTGCAGTTCTACAGGGAGCAGATGCGGGCGTTAAAATGGGGATCGCCGAATGACTCGGGCACCGATCCCGTCGTGATGGGCAACGACCCCATCACGCTCTACTTCAGGAAAGGCGACGAGCTCGCCACCGTAGACATCGATTGCCGCCAGAAGGGCCAGACTGTGCTCACCATCGATATTCGAGGTGAGAAAACGGTTTCACCAACCGGACCCGGAGACAAGAAAACCAGATGAAGATCACTCGGAAGAAAGAACTCGAGCACAAGAAGCAGGAGTTGAAGCAGGATCCGTTCATTGAGGGCGTGACCAGCGCGTGGACGAGGGCATCGGGCGTTGGCAGCTACGTGATCGGCGGGGCTATCCTCCTGGTGGTGATCGCTGGCGTCATAGCCGTGCGGCACATGGTCAAGAGCTCGGGTCAGGATAAGAGCTGGGCCGCATTGTCGGCCGCGGAAGATCGCATCAGCGAGATCAAGGGCCGGACCGATGAGGACGAGCAGAAGCGCGAAGACGCAGCCGTCGAAGAGTACGGCAAGCTCGCGAGGGAGCTGAGCGGGTCCGACGCCCACGAGCCGGCCGTCTACTACGAGGCATTCGCCCTGTTCAAGAAGGGCGGCGACGAGAACCTGAAGAAGGCCGACCAAGCCTGTAGGGAGTTCATCAAGAGCTACCCCAACAGCTACTACATCCTTCCGGTCAAGCAACTGCTCGCCAAGACGCTGTTCGAGCAGAAGAAGTATGAAGAAGCTCTGGCCGCGTTCAGCGACGTGCAGGCGGCGTTCCGATCGGGCAAGAGCGAGAAGATGGCAGGCCTGCAATACGAGGCCGCCTACCACATCGGGCGCTGCCAGCAGTTGTTGAAGCGGCCGGACGATGCCCGCAAGACATTCGAGCAGCTTTCGCGCGAGCAGGAGGCAACGCCCTATTGGTCCGAGATGGCCGCCTACGAGCTGGGGAAGCTGGGCTCGTAGCGCACAAGCGGCCACGCGGCGGCGTACGGGGCGCCCTCCCGAAAATTCCCGTTTTTCTTCTTGAACTCGCAGGGCCGCTTGATTAGACTGTTCGCCTGTGCTGATCGGGCTGGCCGCCCGACTGTTCGTTGCTGTTGTTTTCGACACGAGCTTTGCCGGTCCTCGCTCACCTGGGGAGCGCCGGGGCCGGCCAGGCATACGCGGCTTGGAAGCCTTTAATCTCAGAGAAGCGCTGAAAGGAGTCCTCTCGAATGGCAGACCTGAAGGCAATTGCGGAAAACCTGATCAAGGGGAAGGCCCCCGAGGTGAAGCGCCTGGTGGACGAGGCCATGAAAGCAGGCGTCGGCCCGGGCGATATCCTCAACGAGGGCCTCATCGCCGGGATGAACGTCGTCGGCGACAAGTTCAAGAAGAACGAGTTCTACGTCCCCGAAGTGCTCATTGCGGCCCGCGCAATGAATCAGGCGATGGAATTGCTGGCGCCCGCCCTCAAGAAGGCCGGCGTCAAGCCGATCGGCAAGGTTGCCATCGGCACCGTTAAGGGCGACCTCCACGACATTGGCAAGAACCTCGTGTCCATGATGCTGAAGGGCGCGGGATTCGAGGTCGTCGACCTCGGCATCGACGTGGCCCCGGAGAAGTTCATACAGGCCGCGAAAGATGGCTGCAAGCTCATTGCCCTTTCCGCGCTCCTCACCACCACCATGCCGCAGATGCGCTCGGTGATCCAGGCACTCAAGGACGCCGCCGTCAAGGTGCCCGTCATCATCGGCGGGGCACCAGTCACCCAGAGCTATGCCGATGAGATCGGCGCTGCCGGATATGCCCCCGATGCCGCCAGCGCGGTTGACGTGGCGAAGAAACTCGTGGCGGCCTGACACGCGCGCCGCACGCTCATCGTTCTCCAGAAAGGGGCCTCCCTGCCTTTCGCAAGGGACCCCTTTCTTTCATGGAAGAAGGCAGGAAGAAGGCAGAAGCAAAGAAGTAAAGAAGTAAAGAAGGCAAGAAGGCAAGAAGATAAGAAGCCAAGAAGATAAGAAGGTAAGAAGGCAAGAAGATAAGAAGGTAAGAAGGAAGAGGAAAGAAGAACGGCAGAAAAGAAAAAGAGAAGAAGAGGAGCAAGGGGAGGACGCGAAGGCAATATCCCTAAGGTAATGAAGCTTTCACTTCCTTCTTCCTTTCCGGATCTTGGCTTCTTAGCTTCTTGACTTCTTGACTTCTTTGCTTCCTTTCTTCTTCATCGGAATCCTATGGACCCCGAAGAACTCGAAGACCAACTGGAAGACCAGATCGAAGAGCAGGTGCTCTCCCCGGTCAAGGAGGCGGACTTCGTCGTCAAGAAGCAGATAGCGGGTCGACGGGTCGACCGCTACCTGAGCCTGCGATTCGCCGCCTACTCGCGGACACTCATCCAGAAGCTGATCCGCCAGGGGATCATCACCGTTAACGGCAAGGCCGTCAAGCCGAGCTACGAGACGCGCAAGGGCGACATCATCCACGTCGAATTCCCCGCGCTCGACCAGGGCGGCGGAAAGCCCGAAGACATCCCCATCGACGTCGTCTACGAAGACGACCATTTCATGGCGATCGACAAGCAGGCCGATATCGTCACGCACCCGGCTCCCGGGCATGCCGGCGGCACTCTCCTCAACGCCATCCTCCATCACTGCGGCCCGCTGCCCGACCAGAACACCGACCGGCCGGGGATCGTGCACCGGCTCGACAAGGATACCACCGGCATCATGCTGTTCGCGAAGACGGAAGCCGCCCGCAGCAACCTCCAGCAGCAGTTCGAGCGGCGCAAGGTGGAGAAGACCTACACGGCAATCGTCGAGAAGGATCCCGAACTCGATGCCGACCTCATCGACCTTCCGGTCGGCGCCGACCGGCACAACAGGGAGAGAATGAAGATCGATTTCACGAACGGAAGGACGGCCCAGACCGTTTACCGCGTGCTGGAGCGGTTCGGGGACTACACGCTGGTCCGCTGCCAGCCGCGCACCGGCCGCACGCACCAGATTCGAGTTCACCTGGCCGCCCTCGGCCATCCGATCGCGTCCGACGATCTGTACGGTGCGAAGGCCCCCGTCTACCCGAGCACGCTCGACCCCGCCATCCCGCACACGGAAGACGAGGAGCCGTTGATCGAGCGCCAGGCGCTGCACGCCACCACGATCGCGTTGCACCATCCCGCCACGAAGGAATGGGTGGAACTCGAGGCGCCGCTGCCGGAAGATTTCATGCGGATGCTCGAATTCCTCCGCAAACGGGGGTGGGTTGCACCGCAGCGTCCGCGGAGGAATATCCGGGCGAGGAGGACGAGGTGATAGCCTGGTCCATTATGTCCATTATGTCCACTTGGTCCACTTGGTCCATTGTGTCCACTACGTCCACCAAAGATCGAACGTTGTTTCCAAGGAGTTCACAGGGCGAATGACAGATAAGATGAAGAAAGCCGTAATCACCGGTCCGAAGCAGGTCGAGCTCATTGACATCGACGTGCCGGAACCCGCCGACGGCGAGGTGCTGGTGAAGGTGCTGGCGATCGGGATCTGCGGTTCCGATCTGCACTACTATGCCGGCGACCAGATCGGCGAGCGGCGCATCGTGTATCCGATGGGCCTGGGCCACGAGTTTGCCGGCGACATCGTGTCGGTTGGCGCGGGCGTGCGGAACGTGAAGCCGGGCGACCGCGTCATGGCCGAGCCGGCGCTTGGCTGCGGCTCCTGCGAGTGGTGCAAGGGCGGCAAGAGCAACCTCTGCCCGTCGACGCGGTTCTGCGGCTCGCCGCCGGTCGACGGGGCCTTCTCGCAATACTATGCGCTGAATGAGCACCAGGCACTGCCGATCCCCGACGATATGAGCTACGACGCCGCCCTGATGGCCGAACCGCTCGCAAACCTGCTGCACGTGATGGACATGGCAGAGCTGAAGCGCGGGCAGACCGCGTGCATCATCGGGTGCGGCCCGATCGGGCTGTTGCTGCTGCAACTGGTCAAGCGGGCAGGCGCGGGGAAGGTCTTCGTGTCGGAGAAGGTGCCGTATCGCAGGTCGCTTGCCGAGCGGTTCGGTGCGGACGTTGCCTACGATGCGAACGCGTGCGATGCCGCCGACGAGATCCTGAAGGCGACTGACGGCCGCGGCGTGGACGTCGCGTTTGAGGCGGCCGGCGACCCGCCTGCCGTCGACCAGTGCCTGCGGGCAGCCACCCGTGGCGGAATGGTCGTCATCGAAGGTATCACGCCCGAAACAACCGTTTCGTTCGACGTCCGCGCGGCCAGGCGCAAGGAGCTGACCGTCAAGTTCTGCCGGCGCTGCCCGGACACGCCGGAGAAGGCGCTGAGCCTGATTCACAGCGGCGAGATCGAGGTCGACGCCCTGATCAGCCACCATCTCCCGATCACCGAGATTGCTCGCGCGTTCGAGATCGTCTACGCCCACATCGACAACGCGGTCAAGGTGGTCATCGAGCCGTGGTAGGGGCGAACCTTGTGTTCGCCCTCGTGGGCAGGCCGGCCGCCGTGAGATGGCACAATATTCACGCCCGCGGCAATCGGCGTACGCATGAACACCTTTCGTTAGCTTTTTTTACATTTTCCCCCTACTATACTATCGGGAAGCCGAGGCAGAATGCAACCGGATGACGCCCACCTGGTTCGTGCGGTGCTTGACGGCGACCAGGATTCGTTCAGCGTGCTGGTGGCCCGCCACACCACCATGGTGAGGGCGGTGGCCTTCGGCATGCTTGGCGGCGGTGTACCGGTTGATGATCTTGCCCAGGAAGCGTTCCTGCGATCATACAGGTATCTCGCAACACTCTCCGACCACGCGAATTTCGGCGGTTGGCTGTGCGGGATCACACGCAGGATCTGCCTCGACTTCCTGCGGTCGAACAGGCGGCCCGTGATGTCGCTCGACGAGATTCGAGATGCCGGGGGCGACTTCAGCGAGCCGCGCGACCCCGAACTCGAGCTGAAGAACGAAGTGCA
>DATKYA010000137.1:0-5753 GCA_035528775.1 Planctomycetota bacterium
TGCACGACGGCCGGGTTCAGCTCGCCGAGCCAGTAGGTGCCGTCGTCGTCGACAAACTGCGCCCGGAACACGCCCAACGAGCGTTCGGCGATGGCGTCGAACTCATCGGCCTGGAAGTCGCCGTCGGCGTTCTTGTCCACCCACATCCACGCGCGGTCGGTGATGGGGTTCTTGGGCGGGAAATCCCTGCTGGGCTGCTTGGAGAACATGGCGGCGGGGACGGCGACGTAACCGTCAAAACGGTAGATCGCGGTCCACGCGTCGCCGAAGCTGCAGGCGAGGAAGAGGCTGCCATTCCGGCGGAAGACCTTCGGGCCTTCCTGCCGCACGTGCAGCCGCGGGTCGTTCGGGTACGTGAACGGGTCGACGGTCCACGCGGCGTGCTGCCAGCCGGCGTGCTGCCAGCCTGCCCCCGTGCGCTTGGCGTAGTCGAGCTTGTAGGCCGAGTCCTTCGTGTAGGCCATCGTGAGGTCGGCGGGATCGAGATCGGCTCCGTCGACGAACTCCAGGCCTTCGAGCGTCCACAGGTGCTTGCCTTTGGGGTCGAACGCGATGAGTTTGGCTCCGCCGCCGGGTCCGTTGGTGGCCACGCAGGTGTTGCCGGCGGCATCGACTCCCACGCCGGTGGGGCCGGCGAACTTGTCGGGTGCCGCCTCGCCGGGCTTCTTCCCGCCGTACACGCCGCCTTCCTGCCCGAAGGTGTCGACCAGTTTCGGCTGCTTCGCGGCGAGGTCGTAGCGGCGGATGTTCTGCCGTTTGCCGCCGTCGCACACGAGCAGCCGGCCGGCGAGGTCGAGCGCGAGGGCCGCGGGTTTCTCGACGTCCGTGATCTCGCGACCCTGGTACTTGCCGTCGAGCGAGTAAGCGCGGATTCGGCCGGCCTTCGCGAACGGGCCCTCGCCCGCATCATGCTGCACGATCCACAGCACGCCGGCCTTGTCGACGATCATCTTGCCGGGCGTATCGGTTTCGGGCATCAACTTGAACTCTCGTTTCGCCGCCATGTCGGCCGTGGCGAAGACCCTGATGGTGCGGCTGAGCGGCTCGGAAAGGAGCAGCTCGCGGTTGTGCAGGGCCACGCCGGCGAGGGACTGCCATTCGTTCGACTTCTCCTTGGGCGAATTGAGGAAGAGCACGTTGCCCACGCGGCCCTCGCCGCCGTCCCACTTGGCGGGCTGGCCGTCGAGCGTGTAGCGGGCCACGCCGAACCAGAACGGGTCGCTTTCGAGCTTCTTGCGTTCCGCCCGGAGTGCGAAGATGAACTGGTCATCGGCGGTCACCTGCACGCCGCCGGTGAGCGCGGTATAGTCCTTCACGCTGCCGAGCACGTCGGCGTTCTTGTAGAAGCCGATCGCCCGCCCGGCTTCGTCCCAGCCGGTGTTGGTCACGACGCGGCCATCGGGGAAGACGAAGATGTCCTGGACACCGAGCTGCATCCACTTGTTGTCCTTGCCGCCACCGAAGCTGTTGGCGAACCAGAAGGTCTGCGTGTTGAGTTGCGGCACGGGAGCGGACTGCTCGCCGGCGAGCGCGTATGAAACCAACGACAGCAGGGTCACGGTCAGGATGCGTTGAAGCATGGAAAGCCTCCGGGAAGATGGTGTTGTCTGCCGGCAGGGGCCGGGCCTTCGGTGCAATGAATGAAGGAATGAAGGATAGCAGGATTCCGGGAAAAGGCAAGAGGGAAATGGAGCGACGGTGCAACAGCCGAGGAATCACGATCAGACCTTGAATGTCAGGCGATGTGGTGTTATAGTTAGGTACGCCCTCTGGCGCGAGCGTGCCTACGGGGCTCGCGCCTCAGGCGACTGCTTCCCCAGGCGGGGGAAATCGCAGTCCCTTTGTATGTGTTTAGCGTGTCTTCTCACCACCGGGTTCATCCCGGTGGAAGGAATGATCCACAGCCAGAAGCAAGTGCCGTTTTTTTCCAGGCTCTGCGCGACCACCGGGTTCATCCCCGGTGGGGCGAATGATCCGCCGGGAACGGAACCCCACCCCCGGCCCCTCCCCGTGGGAGGGGGAAAACCTGGGGATGGCATCCCTTTCTGGCTTCGGATCATGGCGGCTGCGGCAGCCGCACTCCACCGGCGCAAGGCCGGCGGTGGCAAAGCCGCAATCGAACGCTAAACACATACGTCCCTTTAGGGACGGCTGAGGCATAGCCCACCGTTTCAATGGTGGGTGAACAAGGTGTTGGCGGGGGACGCGCGATTGCGGTGCGGGCACCCCAGAAAAGTGTCCCCGGTTTCCACCGGTTTACAGTGCGAATAGGAGCATAGCATGAAGACGCAGATGATGATCGCGTGCGTATGGAGCGTACTCGTGGTTGCCGGCGGGGCGGGGACGCTCCAGGCTGCCGGGCAGCAGGATCCGCTCGCGCTGCTTCCGAAGGACTTGCAGGATGCAGACATCGTGGGATGGGCCGATCTGGCGAAGCTGTTCAGTTCGCCTGGAATGCAGGCGATGATGCAATCGGTTCCGCCCACCGGCCCGGGCGGGCATCCGCTCGACCTCCTCGCGAGCCTCGGGCTGAAGGACCCGAAGAACCCGGCGACGGCAGCGTTCGCACTCGCGCGCAGAGATGACGGCACCGGCACGTCGTGCGTCGTCGTTGCCACGGGCACCTTTGACCAGGCTGCTGCATACGAGGCGATGACCAAACTTGAGAAGAAGCCCGCCCCGCTCGAGTACGGCGGCTGCAAGCTGCTCAGCATGTCAGCCGAGGAAGACGAGGACAAGCCTCGTGTCGTCTTCGGCATCATCGACAATGCCATCCTCGTCCTGGGCAGCGAGCCGCTGGTGGACAGCGTGATCGACGTCTACCAGAAGAAGGCGGAGCCTGTTCCGGCGAATGCAGTGATCCTGGCGGACCTCCGCAAGGTTGAGGGCAAGCCGTTGAAGTTCAGTGTGAACCCCGCTGCCCTCCCCTCTGACCTGTGGAAAGACAACGCCGCGATTGCTGCCGGCTTCAGCAGCAAGAAGATCAGGTCGATCCTCGTGACGGGCGGCATCACCCGCACAATCATGAACTTCGAAGCAGCCGTCGCTACAGATTCCGAGGAGTCCGCGAAACTGCTCAAGGCGACGATCGAGAAGCTGCTCGCCCCAAATGCAAACCCGCCGAACTTCCTGAGCATGATGGCTCCCGAAATATCAATCGACGGCAGCACGGTGAAGCTTCTTGCCGACATGGATGCGCGGATGTCGATCCTGCCGATAATGCTGCTGCCGGCGTTGAGCAACGCACGTGCCGAAGCGCGAGCACTCAAGTGCAAGAACAACCTCAAGCAGATCGGCACCGCGCTCCAAGTCTATCTTGATGGGCCGGGCCAGCGCCGCAACTACCCGTCCAGCCTGAAGCAACTGCTCGATTCCAAGACCATCGAGGAGCCGCTGCTTTTCGTTTGCCCGGAGGATCCCTACGATGGAAAAGACTGGCACTGCAGCTACGGCAGCATCTTCGATCTCACCGACAAGAAGCTGACGGACCGGTTGCCGGGCGGCACGATGACGGTGTGGGACGACAAGCCGCGGCACTCGGGCCGGTGCGTGCTGTTCTGCGATACGCACGTGGACTGCGTGAAGGAGAAGGAGTTCCAGAAGCTGCTGGAGGAGCTCAAGAAGCAACTCGGCGAGATGAAGTGAGCTTGCCCCGTCCAAAGTTGCCAACTGCCCAGATTCACGTGGAAACCGGCAAGCCGCTGCGTACGATGCCGGGCGGCAACCCGCGAGAACGGAGCGACAAGGAGATCAAGCAGCAGTGGCGTCTTGATGAATACGCTGCCTGTCCACGGTCTTGCAGTACTGGTCGGAGGGGGTGAAGGTGAAGGCCCCGAGGCTCGACCGGAGATGTGCCCGAAGCACGTCTGTGCCGGAGACGATACGATGGTCAAGACGAAGAAGATGTCGGTGAAAGCGCAAATCCGCGAGATGGTGAAGCTGATCGTGAAGCAGTTTCACCCGGAGAAGATCATCCTGTTCGGCTCGCAGGCTCAGGGGGATGCCGGCCCCGACAGCGACGTGGATCTGCTGGTGGTTATGCCGGTGGAAAAGGGGGCGAAGTTCAAGAAGATGGTGGAGATCGGTGTTGCCCTTCACGACATTCCAGTCCCCACGGATGTGATTGTGACGGCGCCGGAGGATTTCGAGTGGCGCAGCAAAGCGGTCGGCACGATTGAGTATCCGGCGGCCAAGGAAGGCAAGGTGCTGTATGAACGCAGGGAAATCCCGGCCGTCGTCGCTGCGGAGTGGGTGGAGAAGGCAGAGGAAGACCTGAAGAATGCCTCGCACACACTGAAACTGGGTTTTCCCTGGAAAACTGGTTGCCTGTCCCCGGTTTCCGTGTCCCCGGTTTCCGCCGCGCCACGACTTGCACGAATCGTGGGCGCAATGGATGCGCTCCGGAAATAGTTGCCTGCTGCCCTTCCCCCGGTTTCGCCGTCCCCAGTTTCGCCGGTTTCGGTTTGTGTTTCCTTGTTCGGTGCTTCTTGTTTTCTTGTTTCTTGTTCGCCCTTCTCTTCTATCCTGTTCATCCTTCTCCACTTCCTGTTTCTCTCCCTCCTCCATCTGTGGTTTCGTTTTCCGTTTTCAACGAGCGCCGAAAAGAAAGAGGGAAGAAGGAACAGGGAACAGAGAACAAGGAGAAGACTATCCCGCGGCCTGGCACGCTATCCATCTTGACTTCCCTCCTCCATTCCCGTATAGTGTTCCTCAGAGTAACTGGCGCCGGATGACCGGATGCTTCGGACCGCCCGGCATACACTCCACCCATTTCCACTACCGGCTCATTATGAACATCATCGTCATCTGCCTCGACACGCTTCGTTACGACTATATCGGCGCCCACGGCAACACCTGGATCAAGACGCCGAACATCGACCGGCTGGCGCGGCAATCGTGGGTGTTCCGCCACAGCTACGTTTCCAGCTACCCCACGCTGCCGCACCGCACCGACGCATTCACCGGCACGTCCGGCTCGCCGTTCCATCCGTGGCTGCCATTGCCGTTCGACGCGCCCACCTTCCCGCGCGCGCTGGCCGACGCGGGATACGTCACGCAGATCATCCACGACACCCCGCACATGGCAAACGGCGGGGGCAACTACGACTGGCCGTTCCACGCGTGGACCTTCGTCCGCGGGGCCGAAGTCGACCGCGCCTGGGTGATGGACTCCGCCGTCGAGCCGGCCAACTGGTGCCGCGATCCCCTCTTCGACTGCCTCCCGGCCCCCGAAACCTGCGGCTGGTATCGCGGCCACATCTGGACCAATCGCAACCGCACCAGCCACGACGACTGGAACTGCGCGAAGCTCTTCCGCACCGCGTCGCAATGGCTGCTCGACAATCGCCGCCGCACCAACTTCCTCCTCTACGTCGACTGCTTCGACCCGCACGAGCCGTGGGACGTGCCGCCGGAATACATGCTGATGTACGACAACACGCCCGGCTACGACGGCCGCATCGACCCGCGGATGCTGTTCTTCCGGAACAACCCGAACCTCTCGGAGGTAGCCCGCCGCCGCATCGCCGCAGGCTACGCCGCCAAGGTCTCCTGGGCCGACCACTGGCTCGGCGAATTCCTGAACACCTTCGACGAATCCGGCCTCGCGAAGAACACCGCGATCCTGTTCACCTCCGACCACGGCACACGCACGGGCGAGCGGGGCGGCATCTTCGGCAAGGGCGGGCCCACCGTCGAGTATGAAGTTGCCCACACTCCCTTCATGATTCGCACGCCCGACGGCGACACCGGCA
>DATKYA010000138.1:0-8580 GCA_035528775.1 Planctomycetota bacterium
CAAGCCTCCAGCCCGGCGCCTGTAGCCCGCCCCACGCGGGCCAACCATCACACCCCGCGAGAGTGGCGGAATTGGCAGACGCGCTGGACTTAGGATCCAGTACCGCAAGGTCTGGGGGTTCGACTCCCCCCTCTCGCACCACCGGTTGCCGAGAGACCTGAAAACGACTCAACCCGGCCGGACCCCCGTGGACTCCGCTCCGCCCTCCGGCCCGGTATGCGAGCGGGTGTAGCTCAGTTGGTAGAGCACAACGTTGCCAACGTTGGTGTCGTGGGTCCGAATCCCATCACCCGCTCCAGTTCATTTCAAGGATGAAGAGATGAAGTGATGAAGTGAGAACATCCCTTCATCACTTCATCACTTCATCGCTTCATCACTTCATCACTTCATCACTTCATCAGCCGAATTCCTTGGCGCTCGTCTACCTTTTCGGGCGGTTCAGTTTGCAGGAGGTTACCATGCAAACGGAAACTGCTGTCCGCTCAAAAAAAGAAATCGCCGAGACATTGTTCTCGTTGTGCCGTGATATCGCCCGCATACATTGCGAACGCGAAAAGCCCGACGATCCGATCTGCCCGCTCCTGATGAACGAATCGGAAGACGTGCAGGCCCTTGTGGCGCTCACGGTCATGGGGATCGAGGGGCCGTGGCTGGGCGCGTTCATGCGCGACGCTGGCTGGGAGGACCAACGCTCGGAAGGGGCGGTCGCCCGGGCCCGCGAAGTGCTGCAGAGCATGGCCACGGGATGAAGAAGAGAAGTCAAGAAGTCAGGAAGTCAAGAAGATAGGAAGCCAGGGAGGCAGCTTTTTCCTTCCATCTTGACTTCCTATCGTCTTGCCTTCTTCTCTTCTTTCCTTCTTGCCGTTTCTTCCTTCCTGGCCTGCATGAAATCCCATCACCACCGCCCCGCTCCTGTCGATAATCCCCCTGCCGCGCGCTTTCACACAGCAAGGCCTTTGCACCACCACGTGACATCGTGTGACACCGCGAAAACTCTTGCAGTTCCTGATGCATTGTCGTATAATAATCTAATTGTACAGGCACTTGGCGTGACGAGCCGCAGGCACGGGGCGACAGGCTGCAATCATCGTTTTCGCGGGGTTTCGCGGTGTCAGCCGGCCCTGTAGCCCGCCTGCAAGCCAGATTCATCTGATTCGATTTCCAGAGGAGTGTTTGGATGGACGCACAGGTCGAAGCGCTAGGATCCTGCAAACGCAAGATCACGGTGCAGGTCCCCGTTGAGGACGTTAAGAAAAAATTCGAGGAGAACTATGAGAACCTGCGGAAGAACCTCGAGCTACCGGGCTTCCGCCGGGGGCGCGTGCCCCGCCGCCTTATCGAGAAGCGGTTCGGCGAAGACGTCGCCAAGGACGTCCGCCAGGCGCTCGTCGATGAGGCCTACGAAAAGGTGTTGACGGACAACGACCTGAAGGTGATCGGCGCGCCCGATTTTGGCGGCGAACTGCCCCCCGTCAGCATCGAGCAGCCCTACAGCTACACGGTAAGCGTCGAAGTGCGCCCCACCTTCGAGATGCCCGACTACACGGCCATCTCACTGAAGAAGCCGTCGGCCGAGCCGATAGAGGAGGAGATCAACGGCCGCGTCGACTACTACCGCCACCGCATGGCGACCGTGCAGACGGTTGACGGCCCCGCCGAGAAGGACGACGTGCTCGTGGCCGACCTCGACGCCCGCTCCGGCGATGAATCCATCCTCAAGCGCGAAGACATCACCGTAGGCGTGCGAGCCATGCAGATCGAAGGCATCGAGGTCGAGAACCTTGCCGACACGCTCACCGGCGCGAAGGCCGGCGACGTCAAGACGATCGACGTCACCGCGCCCGATGATTTCTTCATCGAAGAGCACCGCGCCAAGCCCCTCAGCCTTTCGCTCACCGTGAAGGAAGTGAAGCGGCCTGTGCTCCCCGAGGCCAACGCCGAATGGGCCAAGGAGATGGGCTTCGACTCGCTCGACGAGTTCAGGCAGGAGATCGCCAAGCAGATCAGGCGGATCAAGGAGTCGGAGGGCCGCGAATTCCTCCGCGCGCAAATCCGCGACCAGCTCGCACAGACGGTCCAGATGGACCTCCCCGAGAAGGTCACCCAGGTCGTGTCGGAAGACAACGCCAAGCGCTGCCGGCTCCTGCTTCAGTATCAAGGGCTCAGCCCGCAGGAAATCGACGACAAGATGAAGGAGCAGGCCCAGGAGAACGAGGAAAATACCAAGAAGAACCTCAAGCTCTACTTCCTCTTCGAGGACGTTGCCGAGCAGGAGAAGATATTCGTTACCGAAGACGAGCTGCACGGCCGCGTCGACCAGATCGCCGCGAACTACGGCACCCCTCCCGAGCAGCTCTGGGACAGAATGAGTCGAGATGGCCAGATCGATTCGCTCAGGAAAGAAATGGTGGACGAGAAGATCATTGATTTCCTGATTTCAAAGGCAAAGGTTGAAGAACTGCCGCCGGGAGCACCCGCGCAACCGGAGCAAGAGGAAGGAAAACCACCGGAGTAAAAAGACATGGGAGAAATCTACAATCAGAATCTCGTTCCCATCGTAGTCGAAACGTCCGCCCGCGGCGAGCGCGCGTATGACATTTTCTCGCGCCTGCTGAAGGAGCGGATCATCTTCATCGGCACACCGATCGACGACGTGGTCGCCAACCTCGTGATCGCGCAGTTGCTGTTCCTTCAGAACGAGAAGAAGGACGCCGACATCAACATCTACGTCAACTCGCCGGGCGGCTCGATCAGTGCGGGGCTGGCGATCTACGACACGATGCAGTTTGTGAAGCCGGACGTATCCACCACGTGCATCGGCATGGCGGCCAGCATGGGCGCCCTGCTGCTGGCAGGCGGAACCAAGGGCAAGCGCTACATCCTGCCCAACGCCCGCGTCATGATCCATCAGCCCTGGGGCGGCACGCAGGGCACCGCGTCCGACATCACCATCCAGGCCGCCGAGATCATGAAAGCCAAGCAGCGCATTCACCAGATTCTCGTGCACCACACCGGCCAGCCCATCGAGAAGATCGAAAAGGACAGCGACCGCGACTACTACATGTCGGCGGAAGAATCCCAGGAGTACGGGCTCGTCGACGCGGTGATCACTACGCTGAAGGGGTAAGGAATCGTGAAAGAGCGGCGCACGACCCGGCGGCTCACGGACATCTGCGCGTTCTGCGGCAAGAATGCACGCATGGTCGAGCGGATGATCCCGGCGCCGCACGGCATCTGCATCTGCAATGAATGCGTTGAGCTGTGCAGCGCCATCCTCGAAGTCGAGAAGGAACGGCAGGAAGCGTCGGAAACGTTCCGCAAGCGCAAGCTTCCCCCGCCCCCGGAGATCATGCGCCGCCTCAACGAATACGTCATCGGGCAGGAGCGCGCCAAGAAATACCTCTCCGTCGCCGTTCACAACCACTACAAGCGGCTCATGTGGGCCGGGTCGACCGACGGCATCGAGATCGAGAAGAGCAACATCCTGCTCGTCGGCCCCACCGGTTCCGGCAAGACGCTGCTGGCCCAGACGCTGGCCCGCATCCTCGACGTGCCCTTCGCCATAGGCGACGCCACCACGCTCACCGAGGCGGGATACGTCGGCGAGGACGTCGAGAACCTGCTCCTGCGGCTGATCCAGGCGGCGGACTTCGACATCGGCCGCGCCCAGAAGGGCATCATCTTCGTGGACGAGATCGACAAGATCGGCAAGACCTACAACAACGTCTCGATCACCCGCGACGTGTCGGGCGAAGGCGTGCAGCAGGCAC
This sequence comes from Planctomycetota bacterium, assembly GCA_035528775.1. Taxonomy (GTDB): domain Bacteria; phylum Planctomycetota; class PUPC01; order JABMSA01; family JABMSA01; genus DATKYA01. The sequence goes on from DATKYA010000138.1 coordinate 3,771, forward strand.
TGCTGAAGATGCTCGAAGGAACAGTGGCCAACGTGCCCCCGCAAGGCGGCCGCAAGCATCCCGAGCAGCAGTATATCCAGATCGACACATCGAAGATCCTGTTCATCTGCGGCGGCACCTTCACCGGGATCGAGGAGATCATCAGCCGGCGGATCGGCCGCAAATTCGTCGGCTTCCAGCACGGCGGCGAGGCGGTTCCCGCCGACGATACCAAGGCCGCCCTCCTCAGCCAGATCGAGACCGAAGACCTCATCCAGTTCGGCCTCATCCCCGAGTTTGTGGGCCGGCTCCCCATCGTCTGCCCGCTGATGCCGCTCACCGAGCAGGAGATGATCCGCGTGCTGCTCGAGCCCAGGAACGCCGTCATCGGGCAGTACAAGAAGATGTTCGAAATGGAGAACTCGAAGATCGAATTCACCGACGACGCCCTGCTCGAGATCGTCCACAAGGCCCGCGAGAAGAACACGGGCGCCCGCGCCCTGCGGTCGGTGGTCGAGGAATTCCTGCTCGATACCATGTTCGATCTGCCTTCCCGGCAGGATTCCCGCACCTACACGATCACGCCCGACATGGTGAAGAGCCTTCAGCCCGTCGAACCAACGCCCGCCGTGGAAAAGCAGCGCGATAGCGCATGAGGAAATGATGGATGATGAATGATGGGAGACCCCGACTGCGGGTGGTCTTCATTCATCATTCATGATTCATCATTCCGGTGCAGAGCATGGAACACAGGGTCAATCAGCTTCGCGAAGCATTTGCCCGCCTCTACGGCGATTCCCAGAACACGCTCCTCGCCCGTGCTCCCGGCAGGGTGAACCTGATCGGCGAGCACACCGACTACAACGACGGCTACGTGCTGCCCATCGCGATCGACAAGGACGCGCTGGTGCTGTTCCGCTCCAGCGGATCGTCCGCCGTCCGAATCCATTCCCTGAACTACGGCCAATCCGCGTCGTTTTCGCTCGAAGACGAGAAGCCCGATCCCGCCGTGCAGTGGCTGCGCTACCCGTTTGGCGTGGCCAAGGTGCTGCAGGAGCACGCCGGCACGCTGGCCGGCATCGACGCCGTCATCGAGAGCACGGTGCCGCTCGGCGGCGGGCTGTCGTCGTCGGCAGCCATCGAGGTGTCGTTCGCACTCGCATTCTGCGCCGCCTCGAAGCTTGAGCTCGACAAGCTCACCCTCGCCAAGCTCTGCCAGAAGGCCGAACACCGCTACGCCGGCGTGAACTGCGGCATCATGGACCAGTACGTCAGCCTCCACGCCGAGAAGGACAACGCCGTCTTCATCGATTGCCGCAACATCACGCACAAGCTGGTGCCGTTCCGCACCGACGCCGTGAAACTCGTGGTGTGCGACACGGGAGTGCGGCACTCGCTGGCAGGCTCCGAATACAACGTGCGGCGCTCACAGTGCGAGCAGGGAGCCGCATGGTTCTCCCGCATCAACGAGAACGTGAAAAACCTGCGGGACCTGTCACCCGACGACATCAAGGCGGCCGGCGACCTCGATCCCGTGGTGCTGAAGCGCTGCCGGCACGTGGTGAGCGAAGACGCCCGCGTGCTCGAAGCCGTCAAGGCCCTCCGCCACCGCAACGTCTACCACTTCGGCGTCCTCATGAGCGCCTCGCACGACAGCCTCAAGAACGACTACGAGGTCTCGTGCAGGGAACTCGACTTGATGGTCAATATCGCGGACGAGCAGAAGGGCGTGTTCGGCTCGCGGATGACCGGCGGCGGCTTCGGCGGATGCGTCATCAGCCTGGTCGCCGTCGAGAGCGTGGACCCCTTCTGCACGGCCCTCGCCAAGCAGTACGAGGCGGCCACGAAAATCCGCCCGCAGATCTACGTCGTCTCCGCCGAAGCCGGCGCGGGAATCGTGTGAGTTGCCCGCGCCGATTGATCGGTTTTTTTTGCGACGTCGCCGTTGCTGCTTGCGGGATCACTGCTCCTCGCGAAACAACCGATCAACCGGCAAACCGGCAAACTGACCAACTGGACAACTGACCAACTGGACAACTACCATGACCACATCCATGCCTGCATCAGTGCTTGAAGCCATTCAGTGGGCCGTCCGCGGCGACCATCTCACCCGCCAGCTTTCCGCCGATGCCATGCGGGAGATCACCGAGGGAAAAGCCACCGACGCCCAGATCGCGTGCCTCATCACCGCCCTGCGGATGAAAGGCGAGACGCCCGACGAGATCACCGGCTTCGCCATGGTGATGCGCGAGAAAGCCACGCCCATCCGCTGCTCATCGCCCGTGGTGATCGACACGTGCGGCACCGGCGGCGACGCATCGGGCACGTTCAACATCTCCACCTGCGCGGCCTTCGTGACCGCCGGCGCGGGCTACAAGGTGGCCAAGCATGGCAACCGCTCCATCACCAGCAAGAGCGGCGGGGCCGACGTGTTGCTCGCCCTCGGCGTGAAGCTCGATGTTCCCCCGGAGACCGTCGAACGCTGCATTGAGCAGGCCAACATGGGCTTCCTGTTCGCGCCCAAACTCCATCCCGCGATGCAGTACGCGATCAAGGCCCGCCGCGAGATCGGCGTGCGAACCGTCTTCAACATCCTCGGCCCGCTCACCAATCCCGCCGGCGCGCGCCACCAGGTGCTCGGCGTGTTCAACCGGAACCTGGCCGACGTGATGGCCGAAGTGCTCGGCTCGCTCGGCAGCGTCCACGCATTTGTCGTCCACGGGCTGGGCGGGCTTGACGAGATCTCCACCACCGGCGACACGCACGTCGCCGAGCTGATCGACGGCCGCGTGAAATCCTACATGGTCCGCCCCGGCGATTTCGGCATGCGAACCGCCGCCCTGGCTGACCTCCGCGTCGACTCGCCCGAACAGAGCGCCCGCGTCATCCGCGAAGTCCTCGCCGGCCAGCACGGTCCGGCCCGCGACATCGTGGTGCTCAACGCCGCCGCTGCCATCGCCTCCGCCGATCCACACGGCGCGATCGCCGACTGCATCCCCGCCGCCCAGGAATCCATCGATTCCGGCAAGGCGCAACAGGCGCTGGACAAGCTTGTCGCCATCACGAACGCGTGACGATTGGGCGATCGGTGGTAGTGGTTGTCAAGTTGGTCGGTTTGTCAGTTGTTCGGTTCAGCAGTTTGCCAGATTCTCGGTTGCCAGTTGGTCTGTTGATGAGTTGTTCAGTATCCCGGCCGTAGTCAACAGCCATCGGGCTAGCCCAACGACCGTCATGTCGCGGACCCTGCAGTCTGCAGCCTGGGCGGCCACGGGCGTGCGCGAACGCAATGCTACGCCGGAAGCACTTCTCACACACGCTCTCACTCGAATTTCAGCTCACCCCACGTGGCTGGATACAGCCACGATTCCAGCGGCATGTCGTTCACCAGGTTCGTGGCCTTGTTCGACCAGTACGTGCGTGCCACGTTGATCCGCCCGGTGGCGTCGGACGAGATGAACCCGAGGTCGCCGCGGATCGTCATCCCCGGTGCCGGCGACAGCCCGATCGCCTTCAACGGAATGGCGGCCTCAAGCCAGTACTTCCGATCCTCCGTCAGAACGGCCACCCGCACGTTTGTTGATGCTTCCACGCGGTCAAACACCTTGTCGCCAACCGGTGAATGGTACCTGTGCGAGAGTTCCTTGGGCGCGGCCTCGTCGATCGGCTTCATCACCACGCAGGCGGGCTTGCCGCCCAACTGTGCGAACAGCAGGCGCACGTCGCTCGGCAGGATGCCCGGCCCCTTCCGCGATGACGTCGCGGGAGCCACATCAAGCTGCACGTCCACGGCATCCCCGGTCTTGAACAGCGCGTTCACGTCCTTGCCTTCGTTCTTCCATGGCGATGAATCGGTCACCTCGAACAGCACGTACAGGTTCTCGTCGTCGTATGTCAGCCACGAGCGCGCCTTCTCCGGCGCCCCCTCGCGGCTGATGTCAATCGGCTGGATGCCGCGCCAATCATTGTTCTTCCCGTCGATGGCGGGCGCCTTCGGTGCGCGCTTGATGGTGTAGGACTCCCCGCTCTCCTTCGCCGCGAGGCGCGCGTTGTTGAGCTGGTCTGCTTTCACCAGCGTGGCATCGTCGACGGACAGGCTGGGCCCCTTGAAGCGCTTGATCGTTTCCAGCCCCTTGATTTCCATCAGCATGCCGGCCTGGCGTGGGATCCCGCTGAGGTTGCGAATCTTGCCGTCGGCCTGTTTGCCAAACCAGCCGTTGAACGGCTCGCCGCCCTCCGTCATCCCGTCAAGCGGCATGCCGGCGAGCTCCTTGTCGGGCAGCGGCTCCGCCGGCAACCGGCAGTCCTGGAACATCGCGCCCACGAACAGCCCGTCGGTGGTCATCAGGAAGTCCTGCCCCAGGTTGCCGCGAAGCATGAACACCTTGCCGGCCTCGCCGCCGATGTCCGCCACTCCGCAGATCTTCAGCGGCCCGATCAGCAGGCCCGGCTTGGGCATGATGGCCCTGTGCGAGCCGTGCACGCCCGGGTACAGGTTCGGATACGACCACAGGATCTTCTGCAATGGGATGTCGATCCCGAGCATGCCGGTGGTCGCCGCGGCATATCCGGTGAAGCTCAGGCACAGCAGGAGCTTGTCTTCAGCCACCGGCGCGAAATCGCCGCGCTCATGGACGGCGAGCGTACGCATCCCGTCGGGCTCGTAGATCGGGGCGCCGTCGTCCGTGAATCCGGTCGGGCGGTACTCGGTGATCCCGTCGGTGTAGATGGTCAGGTCGCGGCCCAGCCGGCCGCCCCACCCGTTGCCCAGCCGCAGCGCAGGGGTGCCACGATCGTTCAGCTTGCCGGGGTTTTTCGTGGGGATGATCGTGCA
>DATKYA010000139.1:0-6099 GCA_035528775.1 Planctomycetota bacterium
CCATGGCCAAGCTCTGGAAGAAAAAAGTCGACCTCGACGCCGAGATGGAGAAGTTCACCGTCGGCAACGATTACGTCCTCGACATGGATCTCGTCGAGGCGGACGCCCTGGGAAGCATTGCGCACGCGCAGATGCTGGCGAAGATCGGCATTCTCACCGACGATGAATTCGGGCAGTTACGGGACGGCTTGGCGGAAGTGATCGACCTGCGCAACCGCAGCGAGTTCCACATCGATCTCGCCCAGGAAGACGTTCACACTGCCATCGAGGAGTACTTGACGGCCAAGCTGGGCGACCTCGGCAAGAAGATTCACACCGGCCGCTCGCGGAACGACCAGGTGCTGCTGGACACCCGCATCTACACGCGGGACAAGCTTCTCGAAGTGCAGCGCGAAACGGTGCACCTGGCCGAGACGCTGTCGGCATTCGCCCAGAAACACCACGATGTGCCGATGCCCGGGCGCACGCACACGCAGCGCGCGATGCCGTCGTCGGTCGGCCTGTGGGCGGGGGCGTTTGCCGAGAGCCTCGCCGACGACCTCGCCCTGCTCCAGACCGCCTACGACCTGAACAACCAATGCCCGCTCGGCTCGGCGGCCAGCTACGGCGCTCCGCTTCCGCTCGACCGCCAGCTCGTGGCCGACCTGCTGGGCTTCGCGAAGGTGCAGAACAACGTGCTCTATGCCAACAACTCGCGGGGCAAGATCGAGGCGATCGTGCTGTTCGGCCTCACGGAGGTCACGCACGACCTGGCGAAGCTTGCGGGCGACCTGATCCTGTTCAGCATTCCGGAGTTCGGGTATTTCACGCTGCCGGAGAGGTATTTCGCGGGCAGCAGCATAATGCCGCAGAAGCGCAACCCGTGCCAGCTCGAGCTGACGCGTGCGAAGAGCGCGGCCGTTGAAGCGGCGTTGTTCCGCGTGCTCCACGTCACCCGAGCCCTGCCGTCGGGCTACAACCGTGATTTCCAGGAAACGAAGGAACCGTTGATGCAGGGGCTGAACACCACGCTCGCGTGCCTGCGCGTGATGAGGCTGGTGTTCTCGAACCTGACGGTGAACGTGGAAACGCTGGTCAAGTCGTTCACGCCGGAGCTGTTCGCCGCCGACGAGGCGATCGACCTGGCCCGCAAGGGGGTGCCTTTCCGCGATGCCTACCGCCAAGTGGGAATGAATATAGACAAGCTCGCGGGCCGCGATCCGCGAAAGAATATCCTCTCGAAAACACACCAGGGAGCGCCGGGCAACCTCGGCCTCGATCGCCTGCAGCAGCACCTTGCCCTGCTCGGCGCCCGGCTGGCAGACACCGAGAAGCAGATACAGCGGGCGAAGCAGACACTGCTCGAACGCTAGCTAGCTATCTGTATTTCCGCCGCTCATCAGCCAGGCACGTCACCCAGGGAATTAAATCCTTTGGAATCTTTCTTTCCCGCTTGACATTGCGAAAAATGTTGTGTATAATATCCGTAGTAAGCTCAAAGGGTCTTGTATCGCGGTGCTCCATCGGTATGTGGGCGGATCCCGATCCGGGCAGGATTGTCGGCGCATCTTGAAAGCGCCCGCCATCCACCTGTTCAATCCACCCGTTCAGCCGCTCATCGTCATCCGTACCATCAGGGAATTCGTCCAGTCGGGAGACACAGGAAGATAGTGCAACGTGCCTATCCACATGACTCCAGTAACCACAACATGCTGGGCGGTCATTCGTGCCATGAACACAAGGTATGGTAGTTTACTGGAGTGATTGAGATAGGCAGGTAGCGCAAAGGAATTGTGCTGTGGCAAACGACGAAATCCTGATACTGATCGTGGATGACAATCCTGATGTCTGCAGGCTGACGGCCAAGTATCTTGCAGACAAGGGCTACGGAACCATCGAGGCCGGCGATGGCGCCGAAGCGATACGGCGGATCGAGAGGGAGCAACCCGACCTCGTCCTGATGGACATCAACATGCCGGTGATGAACGGGATCGAGGCGCTTGGCGAGATCATCGCCATGAACCCTGCCATGCCCGTGATAATGATGTCCGCCCAGACCGAGATCCCTCCGGCCGTGGAAGCGATGAAGCTGGGAGCCAGGGATTACTTCACGGTTCCATTCGATCCGGCCGAGCTAGTGATCAAGGTGAGGCGCGTTCTGGACGAGACGTATCTGAAGCGCGAGGTGGGCCGGCTGCAGACCATCCTCGGCAACGCCAAGGACCTCTGCGAGCTGATGGGCTACAGCCCGCAGATCGGCACGATCTACGGGCAAATCCAGACGGTGGCCCGCACCGACTTTACGGTGATCATCTATGGCGAGAGCGGCAGCGGCAAGGAACTGGTGGCACGGGCGATCCACCAGAACAGCCGGCGGGCCGACGCGGCGTTCGTCGCCGTTGATTGCGGCTCCATCCCGGAAAACCTGATCGAGAGCGAGCTGTTCGGCCACGAGCGCGGGGCGTTCACCGGGGCGTACGACCGCAAGAAAGGCTCATTCGAGCGAGCCTCCGGCGGCACGCTCTTCCTTGACGAGATCGGCAACCTGCCCAAGACGATGCAGTCGAAGCTGCTCCGGACGCTCCAGGAGCGCGCGGTTGAGCGGGTAGGGGGAACCGGCCCGATCGCGGTCGACATCCGGGTGATCGTCGCGGGCAACCGGCGCCTCCAGGAGCTGATCGGCGAAGGGCGATTCCGCGAAGACCTCTTCCACCGGATCAACGAGTTCATGATCGAGATCCCCCCGCTGCGGCGGCGCAAGGGCGACCTCATCTACCTCGCGAACCGGTTCGTCGACGAGACCGCCCAGGAGCTGAAGAAGGACAAGCGGCCGCGCCTGTCGCCCGCCGCACTTCAACTGCTTCACAGCTACGACTGGCCCGGGAACGTGAGGGAGCTGCGCAACGTGATCCGGCGGGCCGTGCTGCTGACCGACTCCGACCAGATCAACCCCGAGCATCTCACGGCTCTGAACACGGCCGCCGCCGAGCTGATCCCCCCCGTGCGGCTCGACATGCTGCCGCGGCTGCCGCTGAAGGAGCTGGTGCGCAACTTCACGCGCGAAATCGAGCAGAAGATCATCGCTCAGGCGCTCGACAGAACCCAAGGCAACAAGAGCAAGGCTGCGAAGCTCCTTCAGATCGACTACAAGACGATCCTGACGAAGATAAACGACTATAAACTTGCCACCCCGCACGGGAAGAAGTCGCCCGCCGCCGGGCCTCGGCGAATGATGGATGAATGATGAGACCGGAAAGGCACGGAGGCACGAAAGATTGCCTATGAGAGAAGGCACCGAAGACATCCCCGCTGGCGGCCGATCAGTCTGGTGTCGTATCTTTGAGAAATCCCCCGAGCTGTCCGCACTGATCGTGGACACCGCCGGCCCCGTTGCGATCCTGGACGCGAATCTCGCCATCACGTATCGCAATGCGGCGCTCGACGAGCTCTTGGCCGCCCACCAGCTCCGCGAATGCGCGTCGCTGCCCTTTGCCTGCGATGATTGCCGAAAACAGTTTGCCAATGGTGTCCGCTCGGCACTGGCCGGGCAGAGCGTGTCGCTCCCGAAGCTCTGCCTCGCGTCGCCGTCCGGCGGCAACGCCACGGTGTCCGCGCGCCTGATCGGGCTGAAGAGCCGCAAGGGCACCGAGTTTGCCGTGGCGTTCATCACCGACACGACAGACCTGGCAAGGCTGAAGGAGCGCGTGGCGTTTCTCGATGAGTTCGCCCAGATCGGCCTCGCCCTCCCGTCAGTCGGCCACAAGATGAACAACCACCTCGCCGCCATCCTCGGATTCTCCAAGCTCCTGATGAACAGCGGTCAACCGGCGCAGATGGACCTGCAGACGATTCTGGACGCCGGCGCGCAATGCCGTCACCTGACGGACCGCTACTTCCGCTTCTCGTCCGAGCGCTGCAAGGCCGAGCTGCTCGACGCCAACAACGTCGTACGGTCGGCGCTTGCACTTGTCAGGGGCGATCTGGCATCGCAGAAGATTTCGTGTACGCTCAATCTCGAGCAGCAGTTGCCGCCCGTCAACGTGGCGTCGATCCCGCTCGAGCAGGCGATCCTGAACATTGTGAACCGCGCCCGCGGTGCAATGCCGACCGGCGGCACGCTGGTCATCGAGAGCCGGACGATCATGGCACACCGGCCCGCCAAGCCCGGATCGGATGCGCCCGCCGGGCCCGCCCAGCACGTCGAGGTCACGATCGCCGACAGCGGAGGTGAAATCGTTGAGCCGGAGCTGGCAATGATCTTCGAGCCGATATCGTTCTCGTCCACTGCCGGCAGGCAGATCGGGCTGGTGGGGATCGCCCGCGTCCTGGTGAACCACCAACGGGCGAGCCTCGAGCTTGTGAGCACGTCTCCGAAAGGCAGCACATTCGCCATCCGTGTTCCCGCTCACGAGCAGATCGCTGTCCGGGAGCGCACGGTCAGGCCGCCCGCCCCGCGCTCGCCCCGTACGGCGGTGAAGACCATCATCGTCGTCGATGACGACGAGATGTGCCGCAAGCTGTTGGCGGAAGCGTTGGCGAGAGACGGGCATTTTGTGGATACCGCCGACGACGGCGAAGCCGCACTCGCACAGCTTGAGCGAGCCGCCTACGATGCCATTATCATGGATATCCGCATGCCCGGAATGGGAGGCGACGAATTGTATGCCAGGATTGTCGAGCGATTCCCGCAGTTGGCGAGCAAGATCATCTTCATCACCGGCGACAGCATCAGCGCCGACACGCAGGAATTCCTGTCGGCGCTCCCCAACCCATTCCTCACCAAGCCCTTCGCGATGGAGGAATTGCTGGTAGCGGTGAGGAACCTGTAGGAGTTGGAGCTGGGCGAAGGGCAGATGTAATGGCGGCGTCCACTGGCACCAGTGCGGCACGGGGCATTTCAGTGGACTGAGTGGGCCAAGTGGACCAAGTGGACGAAGTGGACAGGCCGCGGCAACCCGTCCCCCCGTCCTCCCCTTCCCTACTCGGCTTCCACCTGATCCGTGATCATGTACTCGATCAGAGTGTGGCCCGCCTCAAACTTCAGGGTTGCCTTCGGCACGCTCGATTCCGCGAACGGCAGCGCGGCGTCGCTGCCGATGCCGGCCCCGCACAGCGCGAAGGGCACCGGATCGGATATGTGCGTCCGCTTCTCGACCGGTGTGAAATGATCAGGCATTACCAGTAGACGGTAGTTGCCGTGCGATTTGAGGGCCCCGTAAACCGGCCCGACGATGTGGCGGTCTATCTCCTCGATCGCCTTGATTTTCTGCTGAATGTCGGCCGCATGGCCGGCGGTGTCGGGTGCCTCCACGTGCACGAAGACGAAGTCGTACTGCTGGAGGGCGTTGACGGCATAGCGGCCTTTCGCACCGTAATCGGTGTCGTATGAACCGGTGGCACCCGGCACGTCGATGCTGTCGAGGCCGGCGAGTGCCGCGATTCCCTTGATCAGATCAACGCAGCATATAACGGCTCCCTTGATGCCCCAGCGCTGCTCGAACTGCACGAGGTCGGGCGTGCGTCCCGGGCTCCACGGCCAGATCATGTTCGCGGGGTTCTCGCCGAGGTCGATGCGGACCTTGTTGATCTCGTGGCTCTCAAGCAGCTTGCGCGAAGCCAGGATCATCTCGATCAGCAGCTCCGAGCCGGGCCCCTTCGGCAGGTAGACGCGGAAATCCTCGCCCATATGGTCGTGCGGAGCGAAGCACGTAGGCGCCATCTCGTCGTCGCCATTGTAGACCATGATATTCCGGAAGCTGATGCCGGCGTGGAACTTCACGGGCTTGCCGGCAAACGCATTCGCGACGGCATCGATCAGGATCGCGGCTTCCTTCGACGATATCTCGCCGGCGCTGTAGTCTTCGATCAAGCTCTTGCCGTCGACCGTGATAAGGTTGCAGCGGAAGGCGATCTCGCGGGGGCCGAGCTTGATGCCCAGGCTCGCCGCCTCCAGCGGGCCGCGGCCGGTGTGGTATTTCTGCGGATCATAACCGAGCAGGCAGAGGTTGGCAACGTCGCTCGACGGCGGCATCTTGCCCGGGATCAACCGTGCCATGCCCACTACGCCCTCGGCGGCCACCCGGTCCATGTTCGGCTTGCGAGCCACCTCCATCGGAGTGC
>DATKYA010000140.1:0-2579 GCA_035528775.1 Planctomycetota bacterium
ACGTGCTGCTGAGCGTGTTTGACGCGCGGCCGCTGCCGTCTGAGCCGCGGGGCCGGCTGCAGGCGCGCGTGACGGCCACCAGGCGCGGGCTGGCGATGGGCGTGTACGACTCCGGCACGCTGACCGGATCGGTGGTGGTGAGGCCCGCGAAGACCGGGACCACGCTGGTCCTCGAGGATGCCGGCGGCAAGGCGGTGTGGTCGGCGCCGCCCCCGGCCGACGGAGCAGGCAAATGACCGCCTCGGCTGCAGGTACACAGGCCACAGGCTACAGGTCGGCTGCTGAGCGGTCCATTGCGTCCACTGAGTCCACTGGGTCCCCTGAGTCCACTGAGTCCACTGTATAAATAGTATAAATAGGGACAGGCACGAATGGCGTGAAGTTAAGCATGTTATACGCGCTTATGTGCTTGCTCGTCCCGTAGGGACGATTCGGGTCTAGCCCACCAGTTTACTGGTGGGGCACGGGGGCGTGTTCAGAGGACAGTCCCGTAGGGACGACTGAAACCTGTGTTTTGCCGCATTTCGGTCGTCCCTACGGGACTTGCGGCCCCGCTGCGGAACTGCGTTCCCAGCGTTGAAACGCTGGGCTACATTCAGCCGTCCCTTCGGGACGAAGAACAGACAGATGCTTAAGTTCACGCCATTCGGGACAGGCACCGTTTTAGTATAAATAGGGACAGGCACCGTTTTTGGGGTGGTTGAACGCCATCACAAAATGGTGCCTGTCCCCATTAAATGCTTCCGGCTGCCGCTGAATCCGCCACCTGCCTGCCGTTTTGCACGGTTAAGCCCTCGCCCGCTCCGCCGTAAACAAGAGCACGCGCAACCGGCGAACGGGGATCCTTGCCGGAAAGGCGCCGAGTCAGAGGAGTACGATACACGGATGGGGGAGCATGAAGATGCGGGTGAACAGACTGTCTCGACTGCAGGCCGCGGGCCTTGGGCTTCAGAATTGGCGGCATGGCGGCGGACCGGCCCTCCCTGCAGCCTGCAGCCTGATGCCTGTAGCCTTTCAATTCCTGCTCTGTGCGGCGTTCCTGTGCTGCTGCGTCGCGTCCATTCCCGCCGGGGCAGCGCCGCTGATCAACGTGTGGTACGGCGAAGACCAGATCTTCGGGCCGCACGTCCCGCAGCCGTTCGTGAACATCCTGGGTAGCGTGCGCGACCCCGCGGGACTGGCGTGGCTCTCCTATTCATTGAACGGCGGGCCGCCGATGCTGCTTTCGATCGGGCCCGATGGCCGCCGGCTCGAGTGCCAGGGCGACTTCAATGCGGATATTCCCGTCAGCATGCTCGCCGCGGGCGCCAATGAGGTGCGGTTCACCGCGCGCAACACCGCCGGCGAGGAGTCGACGGCTGTCGTGCATGCCATCTACCTGCCCTCGGCCGGCGCTGCCTTGCCGCTCGTCATCAACTGGGCATCGGTTGCGAATGTGCAGGATGTTGCGTTTGCGGTCGACGGCTTCTGGACGATCGAGAACGGCGGGGTGCGGTGCCTACCGCCCTCCTACGACCGTGTCCTCGCGTTCGGCGAGCAGTCGTGGCAGGACTACGACGTCGTGGTACCGATCGCCATCCACCAGGCGTCGACCGACAGCGCCGTTGGCCTGATGACCCGCTGGAACGGCCATACCGACACCCCGGTCAAGGGCTGGCAGCCGAAGGCCGGCTGGATCCCGCTGGGGACGATCGGCTGGTGGCAAAACGACTCACTCCTCCTCCATCGATACGGCGGCGAGGTGGGCACGGTGGCGGCACGGGAACTGCACTTGCACGTCGTCTACATGTGGCGGCTGCGGACCGAGGCGGTTTCCCACGGTCAGGTGCGATACAGCCTGCGAGTGTGGCTGGAGGGGACGCCCGAGCCATCGACGTGGGACCTGCGGCTTGTGGAGCCGCCAATGGCCCCCCGCGGCGGGTCGCCCGCGTTCATCACCTATCGCGCCGATGCCACGTTCGGCAACGTGCAGGTGCTGCCGCTGCCCGGGGGATCGGGGATGCAGTCCGACGACTTCAACGCCCCCGCGCTCAACGCGAACCTGTGGACGTTCACGAATCCGCTCGGCGATGCCGCGCTCGCCATCGAGGGCGCCTACACCGGCGACGCCCACGCCGTCATCTCCGTGCCCGAAGGCAGCGCGCACGATGTCTGGACCGCCGGCAACCAGGCGCCGCGAATCATGCAGGAGTGCAACGACACCGATTTCGAGATCGAGGCCAGGTTCGACTCGCTCCTCACGCAGCGGTACCAGATCGAGGGGATCATCGTTGAGCAGGACGCCGGCAACTACCTCCGGTTCGACTTCCACACGGATGGAGCGGGCACCAGGGTGTTCGCCGCGAAATTCATCGGCGGCCGGCCGACGGCGCTGCTCAACCGTGCGATCGGCTCCATCGGCATTGCACCGCTCTTCATGCGAGTGCGCCGCGCCGGCGACGCGTGGACTCAATCCTACTCGATCGATGGCGCCGCCTGGACCGCCGGGGCGAGCCTCACGCATGTGCTGGCGGTCAGCTCCGCGGGCGTGTTTGCCGGCAACGCCGGATCGGCCCCGCCGGCGTTCACCGCGCGCGTCG
>DATKYA010000141.1:0-4450 GCA_035528775.1 Planctomycetota bacterium
GTTGATTGGCGAATGGCCATTCATCACGAAGGTGATCGCCGATCACGCCAGGCGACGCATCACGATCCTGGGTGCGGCTGTGGCGGACTGGCCGGTGGCAGTGCGAATCCATTCGTGGGAAGGCACGCTGCTGTATGCCGGCAACGGCGTGTTTGACGGCCCGGGGCGTGTCGAATTTGACTACAGCGCCGCACCCTCGTACTTCGGCACCAACGGCAGGAATGAGCTGTTCGTGAAGGCTGCCCTTCTTGACCGCGAGGGAACCGAAATATGGGACTACGTCGAGCAGGTCTTCGACATCACCCCCGCCGTCACGGTCAGCCTCGGAACCGATGATCCGTCCGAGCGCACGCTGCCCGACACCATCGCCGGCTCGCCCAGCTACCGGAAGACGTGGGCAACGTGGCAGCCGGCCGACGAGGCACTGCCGACGTTCGTCTACTTCCCCGGCGAGACCGTCAACCTCCACGCCGCCATCACGAACAACACCGCTGATGAGCAGAAGGTCACCGTGCGGTTTGCCCTCCGCAGCCAGTTCAACGGCAAGACCGTTGAGTTCGGTAAGCAGGAGTTGATTCTCGTGCCATACGGGCAGCGATGGCTGACATTCAAGCAGAAGCTCGACGCCGACTTCGAGGCGTTCGAGTTCACGGCGGGGTGGTCGCTCGACGGCGGCAAGTTTTCTGCTCGCTGCCCGTTCGTGGTGATCAAGCCCTTCAAGGAAGTGCGCGACCCGCAGAACTATGCGAACCCCGGCGGCATGGGCCTGCACGGGCCGGGAGCCGGTTTCTTCCAGGCCGGCAGCTTCGAGGCGCCGGTCTTCGACATGGCCACCATCTACGGCGCCACGTCCACCGAACTGGAATGGTGGAAGCTCGACAACCTGATCGAAGCCCCGGGCAACGGCGGCGGGTTCGGCACGCCCGATATCCGCAAGAACTTCTACTGGGGGCCGTTCGACAACGGCCCGGCCAGCGGGCGCAGCGCGCTCGACAACTCGTCGTTCCTGCCGTCCGGCGAGCGATTCTGGGAATGGATGGGCCGCGAAATCCGCCGGCGCCTCCAGGCCACCTACGGCGACATTCCCACCGGCGGCTCCATCGCCGATTGGTGGGTGCAGGTGACGATGCACGCCGTGCCGCGGAACGTGCTCGAGTTCGCGCAATGGGCACGCGCGGTGAAAGACTACCAGCCCAGGGCGAAGACGATCCCGGCACTGGCCGACGAGCTGCGCCGGCAGTTCCCCATCGAGTGGGAGCGATTCTTCCAGATCGACGCCGCCGCCACGAACACCGAGCTGATGGGCCTCACGCAGTCGCCAGGCTCCACGATGTGGTCGCAGATGGACTGGGCCGGTCCGGCCCTCACGATGCGCAATGGCTACGAGTGGGGCCCGATCGCGGGGCGGTGGACCAACAGCGGCGAGCCCGACAACTGCCTGCGGCGCGTCTACATAGGCGAGCGATTCCGCGCCTATGGCACCGCCGCCGCTCGCGCGATCGCGCCCGACTTCGCCCTCACCACCCACCACGGCCAGGAGCCGGGCACCAACAACCAGGCGTTCTCGTGGCCGCACGCACAGGGGGGCGTGGGCATCTGGTCCGCCGAAAACTACAGCCGCGCGCTGCACGACTGGATCTGGCTGCAGTGCATCGACGCCGACGGCGGCGGATGGGAATCCGCACGCATCCAGCCTGTCACCAACATGCCCAGCTACCGCAACGAGGGCAAGCTGTCGCTGTTTGGCGGCGTGATGGGCTACAGCACGGGCACGCTGGCCGAGTGGCAGCTTTTCGGGCGGGCGTTCTGGCTGATGAACGTGATCGGGGTGGACGCCCCGATGGGCGCGGGATTCGTGGTGAGCACCGAGCGTACGCCGCGGGGCAAACCCGTGCCCGGCCGCTATCACGGCGGCGAAGGCACGGGCAACATCAACACGTCGTCGATGGACGGCCCGCTGCGCAACCTGTGGGAAACGCTGCGCAACTACGGTGCGGCAGTGGGCGTGTTCGTGGCTCCGCAGCAGCTCCCGAAGGCCAAGCTGCCCGCGCTCGTCTACGCGATCCCGAACGACGCCGATCCGGAGGAAGTGAAGGCGCTGGTTGACCAGGTGAAGGCAGGCCGGGGGCTGGTCGCATTATTCACCACGGGCGGCAACCAGGAGACCGAGACGCCGCTGAGCGAGCTGTTCGGCGTGAAGTTCGCGCCGGACGCGCCAGGCAACGCCCCGTTCACGATCGCCACGGGAGCCGTGGCCGACGACGTGTTCGGCACAAGCAGGCAAACGGCATCCAGCCCGGCGATTGCCGGCGCCACCGGCACCATCCCGCCGAACTACACCGGGCCGAACTACGTGCACACTCGCGACGCGGACCGCGACCTGATCCGCCTGCCCGGCAACCGGGTGGGCCTGAAAGTGCTCAGCGACGGCGGCCGGCGGGCGGCGTTCTCGTCGCTGTACGGCCAGACCGACTGGGCCGCGGACCACGATCTCGCCCGGGCGCTCGCCCGCACCGTGAACTGGGCGGCCGGCAACCCGCTGCTGTTCGACGACGGCCTCGCCGGCTACGGATTCCATGGGAATGGGATGAGCTTCGTGATCGTTGAGGAGCTGTACGGCAACAGCACGCCGCGGCGCGTTCGCGTCAAGCTGCCGAAAGGCAACTACCGCGCGGTGAACATGATCGACTGCACCCCGGTGAAGTCGTCCTACGACAGCAAGGCCGGCTACCTCGTGCTGGACGTGTCGCCGCGCCCGCTGGAAGCGATGATGATCGCAATCAAGTAACGTAGACGCGACCCAATCCTGCCCAGTCAGCTCACACCGGAATATAGCATCCCGCGTCGTTCGGCGCCTGCTTGCAGAACTCGGCGAGCAGCCGGGTGGCGTTCGCCACGTCGTCCTTCGAAACGATCTCGACGGGGGTGTGCATGTAGCGGTTGGGGATGCTGACGAGTGCGGCGGCGCAGCCGGAGCGGTTGATCTGCATGGCGTTGGCGTCGGTGCCGGTGGCTTTCGGCTCGGCGGCCATCTGGTAGGGGATGCCGTTGGCCTTGGCGGCGTCGACGAGCATGCGGCCGACGACGTGGTTGATGTTCGGCCCGCGATGGAGGATCGGCCCTTGGCCGAGCTTGATGTCGCCCACCTTGCTCTTTTCGGCGCTGGGATGGTCGGTGGCGAAGCCGACGTCGACGGCGATGCCGACGTGAGGATCGATGCCGAACGCGCTGGTGCGTGCTCCGCGCAGGCCCAGCTCTTCCTGGACGGTCGAGACGCCGTAGACGGCGACGTTGAGCTGCTGGCCCTTGAGGAGGCGCAGTGTCTCAAGGACGACGAACGCGCCGATGCGGTCGTCGAACCCGCGTGCGGCCACGAGGTTGTTGCGCAGCTCGCGCACGCCGACGTCCACCGTGATCGGGTCGCCGATCTCGACGGCTTCCATGACATCGGCCTTGCTGCCGGCGCCGATGTCGATCCACATCTTGTGGAGCTTTTCGGGCTTGCCGCGGTCTTCCTGCTCGATGAGGTGGATGGGCTTTCGGCCGATGACGCCGCTGACGGGCCCCTTGGCGGAATGGATGATGACGCGCTGGCCGCCGAGGATCGCGGCGTCGACCCCGCCGATGGCGGAGAAGTAGATGTAGCCGTCGTCGGCGTTGGGGATGTAGCCGAAGTGCTGGACCATCAGGCCGATCTCGTCGCAGTGGCCGGCGAGCATCAAGCGCACGGGCGCGGACGGATTGATGGCGGCGATGACGTTGCCGTGGACGTCGGTGCGGACTTCGTCGGCGATGCCCTGCAGCCGCTCGCGAACCAGCCGCTGCACCGGCGCCTCGAATCCGGAGGGCGAGGGCGTATCAAGCATCCGTGTGAGAAAGTCGAAGGATTCCTGCTCCATCGGGAGCTCCTGGGCAAATGATGAATGATGAATGATGAATGATGAAATCGGAGACTGCGGCTCGGGTCATCAGTTCATCCGTTGTTCGGTCGCGGAGCTGGTCGTCAACTGGCCAACTGGTCACCTGCTGGTTTGTCGGCTACTTGCGGCGGCTTGTCCTGCACAACAATGCGATCGACGATGACGCTGATGGTGATGACGCGGTAGCCAGTGATCTGCTCGATCTTTTCGGCGAGGCGGGTGCGGATCTCATCGGCGACGACGGGGATGTTCACGCCGTAGCGGACTGCAAGGGTGACTTCCATGTGGAGGAGGTTGTCGTTCTTTTCCACGTAGACGCCATCTGCGATGCGCCCGGTGGCGAACAGCTTTTTGAGCTTGTATCGGAGGCTCCTGCCGAGGATGTCGATCACGCCGTCGACCTTGGGGCCTTCTTCGCGCACGATGGCGGCCACGACGCTGGCGCTGATCTCGAGCAAGCCGGATTCCTGGTCGATCAGGAAGGTCCTGTGTTCCTTGCGTGATTCCTTGCGCTGGGGCGGCTGGGCCGG
>DATKYA010000142.1:0-2111 GCA_035528775.1 Planctomycetota bacterium
TATGCCCGCACGCGCCCGGGGCTGAAGAAGGCGCTGTTTGCCTATCGCGAGCTGAACGCCGCCGCCATGCGCTGCACCGAGCACGGCGGCATGCTCGTCACCTGCTCATGCTCCCAGCACGTGTCGGACGACGAATTCGGGCAGATGCTCAACGAAGCCGCCTACGAGGCGGGCCGGCCCGTGCAGATCGTCGAGCGCCGCTCGCAGGCCTCAGATCATCCCGTGATCGTGAGCTGCCCGGAAACGCGATACCTGAAATGCTACGTGTGCAGAGTGATGTGAGGGATGTTGAGTGCGTTCTTGACACGAAGCCACGAAGGCAGGAAGGAACACGAAGAAGAGGAAGAAGAAAGCGAACGTCGAACGCCCAACGCTGAACGTCGAAGTGAAGAAGGCGTTCAATGGTTGAAGCCGCGGTCTCCGCTTCCCCTGTAGTCTGCAGCCCGTTGCCTATGAATTGCACCGTGATCCAGCCTGGCCGCCTGCGTTACGAGCCTGCGTACCAGCTTCAGATGCAGTGCGTGAATTCGATCAAGAACAACCCGCATGCCCCGCAGGCGTACCTGATTCTGCTGGAGCACGAGCCTGTGCTCACGCTGGGGCGCCGCACCGCCGACAGCGAGCTGCTGGTGTCGCGCGAGTGGCTGCAGGAGCGCGGGATCGAAATGCACGAGATCGACCGCGGCGGCAAGATCACCTACCACGGACCCGGCCAGGTCGTGGGCTATCCGATCGTCCCGCTGCTGGGCGAGCGGCGCGACGTCTACAAGTACCTCCGCTCGCTGGAACACATCATCATCACCGTGCTCGCCGGCTACGGCATCAGCGGCACACGCAACCCGGAATACACTGGCGTGTGGGTGGGCGACTCCAAGGTCGCGGCCATCGGAATCGGCCTGACGCGCTGGATCACCTTCCACGGCTTCGCCCTCAACGTGAACACCGACCTCGACGCCTTCAGCATCATCACGCCGTGCGGCATCAGCGGCAAGGGCGTGACCTCCATGCAAAAGCTGCTCGGCCGCGAAATCCGGCTCGCCGAGATTCACGGGAAACTGGTGGAGGCATTCCGAGATGAATTCGGATTCCAGGAAATGAGGGAGAGCGCTGATTAGCCTCTGATGCCCTTCCATCGTCCACTTGCTCCACTTCGTCCATTTCGTCCACTCCAGCGCAAACTTCGTGAAGTGCGTGTCGCGAATGGTGCCCGCGGTAACCTTCGGCGTGATGCCGCCGGGGCCGACCCCACAGACGATTCCAAGCATCGGTTCGTCGGTGTTATTTCGGACGGCGAGGTTGATCGTATAGGTGGGCCAGTTTCGCCATTGGATGGGCTTGCCGACGCCGCGCGCGTAGTCGCCCCAGAAGTTCTCGCCTTCCACGTGCATGATCTTGCCGCCGTGCGCGAGCGTGCAGGCGGGGAAGAAGCCGGCGGCGCGGACTGTGCCGTGGAACGTCCGCAGGCCGAATTTCGCATCCTTCACCGAAGCGTCGAGCACACCGGCCTCGCCGCTGGTCGGCGGGAAGTGAGCGTCGGTGATCGCCTGCGCGTACTGCCGCCGCATGCCGAGCACAAGCATCGTGCCCCCGCCGCGGAGCGCGGTCGACGAGCCGTCGCCGGACAGCGTCACGTCCGGATACCCCACGAACACCGGCCGCCCGATCGACCACGGCCGTGCCATCCCCGGGATGTGAACGACACCGCCGCCGGCCGCGCCCACCTCATCAACCGCCTGCTGGATGACGGCCGAGGCGTCAGCCGCCGGATCCGCGCCGTAGTCGGCCACCAGGTCACGGTCGAGTGCCGGGCACCGCACGCCCGCCGCCGCAATCGCGACAACCGCCGGCAATACGACCCGCGCCAGATGGCGATACCACATTCCCAGGTCTCCTTGTGCATGAACAATCGCAGATCACTCAATACCGACGGCCGGTCACTATACCAGAATGACGGCTCCATGGCAAGGTGAAACCCGCGGCGGAACACGAGCGGGTGCGTAAAGGCTTTGTGGGCGCCCCCGGCAGAGGATTGACTAGCAAGCATTGGCAGGGTTCGCCACCGCCGGCCTTGCGTCGGTGGGATGCGGCTGCCGCAGCCGCCGTGATCCCCG
>DATKYA010000143.1:0-6556 GCA_035528775.1 Planctomycetota bacterium
GTCGGCTGGATCGAGGGAAAGCTGGACGCGCTGGGTATCAAGAAGATCGTGCCCGACGAGGCGACGCTGGAGCAGGCCTACCGCGGCGCCGCCGAGGCCGATTACATCAATCGGCATACCAGCCAGATCGCCGAGGCGGCCCAGACGCACGCCGCGCGGATCAGCATCCCCGACGATCTTCGTATCGAGGTCGAGGAGCGACTGCACCACGACCGGCGGATCCCCTGGGATCAGGCCGTCGGGGAGATTCTGGGCGAGGAGGCGGACGGTGAGTAGCACTTCATCCGCTGGTGGCATGGGCCAACTTGAGGAAATCGGGTGACGGTGGCGGCGGGCCGTCCGGCGCGGGGCGGCCCCACGATGGGAAATCTGGGCCGAACAAGGTTGTACGATGAAGAATATGGTGATTGAGCCATTGTTGGTAGGAGCAGCGGAGGCGGCGAGGCTGTCGGGCGTGAGCAAGTCGACGTGGTGGTCCTTGCACGCGCAAGGCAAGGTGCCGGCGCCGCTTCGTCTTGGTGGACGGACGATGTGGAACGTCGAGGAGCTGCGCCGGTGGATCGAAGGCGGCTGCCCGAGCAGGGAGAGGTGGGTTGCCGAGGAAGCTGCCGGGAAACGAGTCCATCGGCGAGCCTGAAAAATAGGGAAGAAAAATCTACTTGACAAACGGAAACTATTGTGCTATAATAAAAGTATCGAGAAGATGACCATTTCAGAACAACTTCGCAAGGCCATCGAGACGAGCACGCGGACCCGGTACCGGATCTGCCTGGAGGCCGGCGTTGAACAGGCGGTGGTGTCGCGCTTCATGGCGGGCACACGGGGGCTGAACCTCGCAACGCTGGACCGCCTCGCCGACGTGCTTGGGCTAGAGCTGACGGCAAAAGGGGAATCGCCATGTTTGTCCACAAGACCACGTACCGCGACCGCAAAGGCCGAACACAGGAAACAAGCAAGTTCTACGTCGACTTCTCGACGGCGACGGGGACGCGCTGCCGACTCCCGGCGTTCGCCGACCGGAAGGCGTCCGAAGGACTCGGCCGGATGATCGAACGGATGGTGGCGCTGCGGGCGGCGGGCGAGTCGTTGCCGCTGGACATGCAACGCTGGCTTGAGGCCTTGCCGGATTCCGTCCGCACGGCGCTGGCGAAGTTCGGCTTGATCGACGGGGCACGGCTGGCGGCCGGTCGGACGCTGGCCGAACACCTCGACGGCTGGAGGGCATTCCTTTTGAGCAGCGGCAACACAGAAAAGCATGTTGACACCTCCCTCTCGCACGTTCGCAAGATCGCCAAAGCCGGCCGGTTCATCACGTGGACCGATGTAACGGCGGCGGCGGTTGTCGACTACCTGAACGAACAGCGGACCTCCGGCACGTCGGCGCGAACCGTAAACAGCCACCTCCAGAGCGTGAAGGCTTTCGCCAAGTGGATGTGCAAAGACGGGCGGGCGACGGCAAGTCCGCTGGCGTATCTCACCGGGCAGAACGCCCGGGCGGATCGGCGGCGGGTGCGGCGGGCGCTGGCTGCCGACGAGATTTCCGCGCTGCTGGCTGCCACCCAACAGGAGCCGGAGCGGCACGGAATGACGGGGCAGGAGCGGGCGCTGCTCTACCGGCTGGCAATCGAAACGGGCTTGAGGGCATCGGAGCTTGCGAGCTTGAGCCGCGAGAGTTTCAGTCTTGCGGCCAATCCGCCGACCGTCACCGTTGCGGCCGGCTACAGCAAGCATCGGCGCGACGACACACTCCCCCTCCGTGAAGCCACTGCCGCAGAGCTCAAGCCCGTGGTGGGCAAGCTGCTGCCCGGCGAGAGGATCTTCCGCCTGCAGGCATGCCCGCGATACGCGGAAATGCTGCACGCCGACCTCGACGCCGCACGTGCCGCCTGGCTTGAGGAAGCGAAGGCGCCGAAGGAACGCGAACGCCGGGAGGAATCGGACTTCTTGAAGGCGGAGGACAGCGCCGGCCGCGTGATCGATTTTCATTCACTACGCGGCACGTGCGCCTCATTGCTGGCTGCCGCCAACGTTCACCCGCGAGTCGCGCAATCCCTGATGCGGCATTCAACAGTGGACCTCACGATGTCCTACTACACGAGCGTCTACGGCGAGCAACAGGTGGACGCGGTGGAGCGCCTGCCCGACTTCGGGGCGGCCGACAGCAAGAAGCAGCGGCGGGAAGCGACGGCGTGAGGGAGCGTCTTGCACAGCGTCTTGCACTCAGGCTTGCACATCGAAATCGGATTGTTCCATATGCGGCTGGATTGCTTCGGACTGGACGCGAAAGCCTTGAAAACAGGAAAAGCCTTGCGAATACTGATACTTCTCAATATCCACAAGGCTTTTTTCTGGCACGCCCGGAAGGGCTCGAACCTTCAACCTTCGGATTAGAAATCCGATGCTCTATCCGATTGAGCTACGGGCGCAATCTTCACACTATATTAGACCACAAATCCATCTCGAAAACAAGTCTCCACTGAGAGCATTCGACTCCGTCATTCGAGGGTCGAGCGTTTTCATCTTCATCCGGCCCGGCGCATTTCGCACTTGATTTCCACACCCGTTTGTGTTACGATTCTGAAACAAGTGTTACCATCAACTCGAGGAGAATTCCCGTGAGCGAACTCGTCCGCTTTGGCGTGTCGATGGAGAAGAAGCTGCTGCACGAATTCGACAGGCGCATCTGCAGCCGCGGCTACACCAATCGCTCGGAAGCGCTCCGCGATCTCGTCCGCGATAGGCTGGTCGAGCTTGCCTGGGAAGGCGGGACGGGAGAGGTCGTCGGCACGCTCACGATCGTGTATGATCACGATGTGCGCGACCTGACGGACCGCCTGACCGATATCCAGCACAAGTTCCACACGAGCATCATAGCCAGCACGCACGCGCACCTCACGCACCACACGTGCCTGGAAGTGATCATCCTGCGGGGAAGCCCCGAGACCATCCGCAAGATCAGCGATGCGCTGCTCGCAGCCAAGGGTGTGCGGCACGGCAAGCTCGTGAGCACCACCACGGGGAAGGAATTCTGAAGAAAGAAGGCTGCAGGCTGCAGCCCGCAGGGTCCGCCAATGCTTTTTGCAGCCGGTCGCCTAAGCGCGAAACCTCAAGCCTCAAGCCTGAAGTCTGTGGTCTGTTGCCTGTTGGCTGTTCCCTGTAGCCTGATGCCTGTAGCCTGATGCCTGTAGCCCGAAATCTGCAGCCTGTGGCCTGACGCCTGACACAACGGAGTTTCCACTATGCACATGCCTGATGCCCTGCTTTCTCCGGCCGTTGCCGTTACGGCCATCGCGGTGAGCGGCGCGGCGCTCGTGTTCGCCTGCCGCCGTGCCGCCCGCGAGTTGGATGACCGCAGGATTCCCCTGATGGGCGTGCTGGGCGCCTTCGTATTCGCCGCGCAGATGATCAACCTCCCGCTCGTGGTCATCCCGGGCGTCTCGTGGCATCTGATCGGCGCGGTGCTGATGGTGAGCCTGCTGGGGCCGTATTCGAGCTTTGTGGTCATGACGGCCGTGTTGGCGATCCAAGCATTGCTGCTGGGCGACGGCGGGCTGCTGGCGCTCGGCTGCAACGTGCTGAACATGGGCGTCATCTCCTGCTTCCTCGGATACGGCGTCTACTCGGCAATCGGCTCGTGGGCAGGCGGCGCGCGTGGCCGCACGCTTGCCGCAATTGCAGCAGCGGTCGTGTCGTCAACTGCGGCGGCCGTTGCCGCGGCGATCGAGATTCATCTGTCGGGGAGGAACCCCGTGTCGCTGTTCTCCGCCGTCTGGCTGATGGGCTCGGTGCACTTTCTGTTCGGCATCGGCGAAGGCGTGCTCACGGTGGCGGTGCTGGCGTTCATCCTGCGGCTCCGCCCGGCCGCGGTGCAGGGAGGCGCGCAGGTTCAGCGTGCGGCGATGCGGCGGTTCGTGCTCGCCGGGCTGGGCGTGTCGCTCCTGATCGGCGGCGTTGTTTCGTGGTGGGCGAGTTCGTCGCCCGACGGCCTCGAGCACGCGGCCGCTGTGTTCAAATGGCCGGAGGGCGAGTCGGCCTTCGGCGGCCTGATGCAGCCGGTGGAGAAGGCGCTGGCGTCGGTGCCGTTCCTCGCAAACGCCCTGATCGGGCTGACTGCGACCGCCTTGGCGTTTGCGGTATCGCTGATGCTGAGCGGGCTGGCCGCGCGGCGGAGTGCGGCGTCGAAGGCCGCCTAACCCGGGAATCCGCCATGCACCACGCATACGTCGACCAGCTATCCGCGATGTCCAGCCCTGTTCACCGGCTGGATCCCCGCACGAAGATCATCTGCACGCTGGCGTTTTGCGGGATAGTGGTGTCGGTGCCGGCGGATCGTCTGGCGCTGCTGGCGTGGTGTGTGCCGCCGCTGTGTGCGGCGCTGGCGGTTTCGCGGCTGCCGCTGCTGTATTTCCTCAAGCGGTGCCTGCTGCTGTCGCCGTTCGTGGCCACGGTGCTGGTGTTTTTTCCGTTCACGCAGCACAGCGGCACGGAGGTGGCGCGAGTCGGCCCGCTGCACGTGTATTCGGGCGGCCTGCTGATGAGCGCCGTGCTGGCCGCGCGATTCCTGTGCACCGTGCTGGCCGCGCTTATCCTCGCGTGCACCACGCCGTTTGCCGCGCTGCTGCGGGGCCTCGAGAAATTCCGAGTCCCCCGGCTGTTCATCATGGTGCTGTCGTTTCTGTACCGGTATCTGTTTGTGCTGGTGGACGAGAGCGACCGGATGCGGCGGGCACGCGATTCGCGCAGTCCGAGGCCGGGCGGAGCCGGGGCGCTTCGCGCCGCGCCGGGCATGATCGGCATGCTGTTCATCCGCACGTACGACAGGTCCGAACGCGTCTACTCGGCGATGCTGGCCCGCGGCTTCCATGGCACCGTGCGGACGCTGGACGAGTTGCACTTCCACGCGGCGGACGCCGCCGTGCTGGCCGGTTTCGCGGCATATTTCATCGCGGTCTTCATCGTCGCCAGGTAGCTTTCGCATGCAGCACATCGTGAGCCTGAACGGCCTGAAGCATTCCTACCACGACGGCACTGCCGCCCTGCGCGGCGTCTCGGTGCAGATCGCGGCTGGCGAGCGCGTGGCGATCATCGGCCCCAACGGCGCCGGCAAGACCACGCTCCTGCTGCACCTGAACGGCATCCTGCAGGCCACGGCCGGCACCATCGAGATTTGCGGGCGGAAGCTCGACCGGGCATCGGTCGCCGAGCTGCGGCCGAAGGTGGGGATCGTTTTCCAGAACGCCGACGACCAGCTTTTCATGCCCACGGTGCTCGACGACGTGGCGTTCGGCCCGCTGAACATGGGCCTGGCCCCTGACGAGGTGAGCCGGCGCGTGACGGAAGCCCTCGGGGACGTCGGCCTCGCCGGCTTCGAGCGCAAAGCCCCCTACCACCTCAGCGGCGGCGAGAAGAAAGCCGTTGCCATTGCCACCGTCCTGTCGATGTCACCCGAAATCCTCGTTCTCGACGAGCCGACGGGCAGCCTGGATCACCGGGCACGGCGGCGGCTCATCCGGCTGCTCACAAGTCTGCCCCACACGCTCATCACTGCCACGCACGACCTGCGGATGGTTGCGGAAGTGTGCCACCGGGTCATCATCCTCGACGGCGGCAAACTCGCGGCCGACGGCCCGGCGGCGATCATCCTCGCGGATGCGAAGCTCCTGGAATCGCACGGGCTGGAATCGCCAGATTCGTAATCAGTCGCGGGGGGCCGATTCGCCGGGACGCGGGACACGAGGGTGTGCTTTTTGCCTTGAAAACAAGCGGCATTCTCCTATAATAGAATGTAGCTGCATCACAACAACCAGACGTCACGCCTGAGCGGCCGGAGAGGTGTCCGAGCGGCCGAAGGAGCGCGCTTGGAAAGCGCGTAGGCAGCCTCAAAGCTGCCTCGCGGGTTCGAATCCCGCCCTCTCCGCCAGTCTATCAGCGTTCCCACGGCTACCTCAATTCAGGCACCGTTTTTCCTGCCCTTCCTGCTCATGCTTCGCTGTTCCTTGCTTCGTCGCGCGGGGTGGCAGAAAGATTACGGGCAGAAGGATGTGAGACCGAATCATCCTGCACTCAACACCAACCGACCAGCTCACGCCGTCAGATCGATGACCACCTTGATCACGTCGTCGCGCTGCTTCTCGATCAGCTCGAATGCTTCAGGCAGGCGGTTGCGCGAGAAGGTGTGGGTGATGAACCGCGAGGAGTCGATCGCCCCCCGGCGGAGCAGATCGAGCGCCTGCGGCTGGTCGCGCGGCACCTCGCCCATCGGCCGGATGGAAACGTTCTTGCCGTGGATCTCGTCCCAGTCGAGGGCGACGATCTTGTTGCCGGCGTCGCCGAGGCCGCAGTAGGCGATGATGCCGCCCGTGCGGGCGGCCGCCACCGCCGCGGGCAGAAAATCGGGCGGACCGGTCACGATGATCTTGTCGAACGAGTTCGCGAGGTTCTTGCGGATGAACTCGGCGAGGTCGCCCGTGTGGATGAACGCCTTCGCGCCCATGGATGCGGCGTAGACCATTCGCGCCCCGGCGGACCGCCCTGCCACGGCGATGCTGCGGGCCCC
>DATKYA010000144.1:0-2987 GCA_035528775.1 Planctomycetota bacterium
AGGACGGCCCGGTGTTCAACTATGCCCAGATCAAGGATTTCCCGGAGGCCTTCTAAATGAAACCAAAGGTCGCGTTCTTCGATTTCACCAGTTGCGAAGGATGCCAGCTCCAGAAGCTCAACTGCGAAGACGAGCTGCTGGCCATCCTGGGCAGCGTGGAAGTTGTGAATTTCCGCGAGGCGACGAGCGTGCGGCGCGACGACTACGACATCGCGTTCGTCGAAGGCTCGATCTCCACGCCGTCGTGTGTAGAGCGGATCAGGAAAATCCGCGAGAATGCCAAGGTGCTCGTGGCACTCGGAGCCTGCGCCGCTACCGGCGGCCTGAACATGCTCAAGAACTTCCAGCCGCTGGACAAGGTTCGCGAGTACGTTTATGGCGACAAGGCCAATTACCTCGAGACGCTGCCGGTTCGGCCCGTCGACCAAGTCGTGAAGGTGGACTACAAGGTCCACGGCTGCCCGATGGACAAGCAGGACTACCTGAACGTGTTGAAGGCGTTGCTGTCGGGCCGCGAGCCGAAGCTGCTGAAATACCCGGTGTGCGTCGAGTGCAAGATGAAGGAAAACGCGTGCCGCTACGACTTTGGCGAGACGTGTCTGGGACCGGTCACCAGGGCCGGCTGCGGGGCGCGGTGCCCGTCAAACAACTACATCTGCTTCGGCTGCCGCGGACTTGTTGACGATCCCAAGATGGATTCCGCCAACGACGTGCTGGCCGAGCGCGGCCTGACTGCCCAGGATGTGCTCAAGAAATACCGCCTGTTCTACGGATACTCGGAGGTGTCGCAATGACCACCGCGAAGAACCTGGATATAAGCGTTCATCATGTCACTCGCGTTGAAGGCCACGGCAACATCGTGGTCAACGTGAAGGACGGCAAGCTGGAAAAGTGCGAGCTGAACATCGTGGAGGCCCCGCGGTTTTTCGAGGCGTTCCTTCGCGGCCGGAACTGGAAGGAATCCCACCTCATCACCAGCCGGATCTGCGGCATCTGCTCGCCAGGCCACCAGCTCACCAGCCTGAAGGCCACCGAGGATGCAATGGGCATCAAGGTGTCGGAGCAGACCGTGCTGCTCCGGAAGCTGATGGTGGGCGGCTCGTTCCTGCAGAGCCACGTCCTGCACGTGTACTTCCTGGTGTCGCCGGACCTCGTGGGGGCGCCGTCGGTGATTCCGCTGGCGTCCAGCCATCCCGACGTGGTCAAGCGGGCACTGCGGCTGAAGAAGCTGTCCAACGACATCTGCGACGTCGTTGGCGGGCGGGCCGTGCACCCCATCACAATGGTGCCGGGCGGCTTCACGAAGATCCGGTCGGCCGAAGATCTGAAAGCCCTGCGCAAGAGGTTGGCCGATTCCGTGCCCGACATCCTCGCCACGGTCGAGCTTGTGGCCTCCCTCGCGGGCAAGCTGCCGGCGTTCACCCGCGACACCGAGTATATCTCGCTGGGCGGAGTGGACGACGAGTTCCCCCTGTACGACGGCAAGATCTGCTCGTCGGACTGCGGTCTGACCTCCGACAAGAACTACCGCAAGATGACGAACGAGCGCGTGGTGCCGCATTCGACCGCCAAGCACACTGCCGTGAGCCGGTCGTCGTTCATGGTGGGCGCCCTGGCCCGCTGTAATAACAACTACGACAAGCTGAACGCCACCGGCAAGGGCGCGGCCAAGGCCCTCGGATACAGCCCCAAGGCCTGCAATCCGTACTTCAATAACGTTTGCCAGGTGATTGAGGCCGGCCACGTGGTCCAGGACATGATCGAGCTGATCGACAAGCTCCTGGCGGCGGGTGTGAAGGACGAGAAGGTGCCGGAGATCAAGCCGAAGGCCGGTACGGGCGTTGGGGCTACGGAAGTGCCGCGCGGCATCCTTTACCACGAGTACACCTATGACGAAAACGGAACCGTGGTCGATGCCAACTGTATCATCCCCACCGGTCAGAACTGTGCGAACATCGACGACGACATGAAGAAGCTGGTGCCGGAGATGCTGGACGCCGGCAAGAGCAAGGACGAGATCACCTTCGCCCTCGAGATGCTCGTGCGGGCGTACGACCCGTGCATCAGTTGCTCGGTGCACCTGCTGGACGTGCAGTTCGTGTAGGGACGGCCCGGGTGAGCCACCTCAGGTATACCGACCAGTGCGTGACGCGGGAGGCCCGCATGGCGAGAGTGCGCATCATCGGCGTGGGAAATGAGATCGCCGGCGACGACGCCGTCGGCCCGGCCGTCATCATGGCGTTGCGGCAACGTGATCTGCCCGGCGATATCGAGCTGATTTCCGTGGGAGCCGATGCGCTCGGCGTGATGGAATACCTTCAGGACGACTGCGATGCGATCATCGTCGACGCCGCGCACATGGGGCAGGTTCCCGGTTCAGTGTTGATCTTTCCCGCGTCGCGCGCGAAAATGACTATCGTGTCCGACGCATTCTCCCTGCACGGCATCGGCTTGTCGTACGCGTTGAAAATTGCCGAGCAGCTTGGCTTGGCTGCCCGCGTGACGATCGTGGGAATCGAGCCCGAGAGCATCGAACCCGGGCACGGAATGACGGCCGCCGTGGCCGCGGCGGTCCCCGCGGCAGTTGAGGCTGTTACCAAGCTTCTGAACTCGAAATGCCGGGCGGCCTGCACCCCCGGCGGCGCTGCCTCCGCACCTGCATGAAGGAGAGCCGAATGGCCAAGAAAGTGCTGATTATTGACGATGACCCCGATATCGTGGAAGCCGAACGAATGATCCTGGAAAGCCACGGCTATGCCGTCGATTCCGCCCCGGACGGCGACAGCGGCCTCGCCAAGGCCCAGGAAAGCCGGCCCGACCTGATCATCCTCGACGTGATGATGTCGACGATGGACCAGGGCTTCCAGGTGGCCTACAAGCTGAAATCATCGCCCGATCTGAAGAAGATCCCGGTGCTGATGGCCACGTCGGTCGGGCAGGTCACGAAATTCAAGTTCGATCCGAAGAAGGATGCCGATTTCCTTCCG
>DATKYA010000145.1:0-2529 GCA_035528775.1 Planctomycetota bacterium
GTCGAGCACGTCGACGGTCACCTTGGCCTTGCCGTCGCGCACGTCGACGTTCGACCGCACGGTGGCGGAGCCGACGGCCGACGCCGGGAAGGTCCACCGCACCACCTGCGGCCAGAACTTGCGATAGCCGGACCATCCCACCCAGTTGGCGGCCCAGCGGTTCTTCGCGTCGGACGTGAATGCCACCACCTTGCCCAGCCCGCAGATCCAGTGGGCGAGAATGGGGTCGTTCACGTCTTCGTCGAGCTTGGGGTCGTGGTAGTTTCGCACGATGGGCACCTGGGCGCGGGGCTTGGGCGTGGTGAGCACGTAGCCGGTCAGCGGGGGGAAGCCATCGCCGAAGCCGCGGACAGGGTCGGTGAGCTGCCGCATCGCGGGCGGAAAGCCGGCCGCATCTTCCCAGATGAGCGACCGCGTGATCATCGTGGCTTCCTTGAAGAAGATGCGGGGCAGCTCGTTGGCAGTGCGGGGGTAGTAGAACCGCCCCCCGTTCTCGTAGGAAAGCCGGGTGAACGACGTGACGACGGCGTTTTCGGTTTCCTCGTGCGGGTGGAACAGCGCGGTTGAAACGGTGATCCGGGCCTCCTGGAGGGCGGTTCGCAGCGCGGGGGACGGCACGTACTGCCCGTGGCCGCCGTCGGTCATGATCAGCACGTGCTTGGCGGCGGCGTTCGACTTCATCAGTGCATCGCGAGCCTGGCGCAGGAATGTCTCGAAATCGTTGCCGTCGGGCACCTGCAGCTTGTCGATCGACGTCAGCACGGCCTTCTTGTCACCGATCTCGGTGAGCGGGAGGTGCCAGCCGCCGGACTGGACGATGCCGAGCTCGTCGTGCCAGGAGAGGACGTTGACGGATGCCCGCGCCATCTCGATTGCCCAGCGGTTGCCGCTGGGGTCTTCGGCGGCGTCCATTGCGAGCACGATGGCTCCCTTGGGCATGACGCGCTTGTGGCGGATATCGAAATCGACGGGCGAGCAGGCTTCGATCGGTGTGTTGCGGTAGCCGCCGGGGCCGAAGCTTTCCTCGCCGCCGATGA
This sequence comes from Planctomycetota bacterium, assembly GCA_035528775.1. Classification (GTDB taxonomy): domain Bacteria; phylum Planctomycetota; class PUPC01; order JABMSA01; family JABMSA01; genus DATKYA01. The sequence goes on from DATKYA010000145.1 coordinate 1,038, forward strand.
GCACGAGGCCCATGCCGAGCTCCTTGACGGCCGCTTCGATCATGCCGAGGTGCTCGCCGGCGAACCGGTGGGCGGCGGCGTTGCCCAGCACCAGGCAGTCGTAGCGGCGCAACTCGCCGATCGAGCCGGGCATCTGCCCGGGCGTGATCACGCGGGCGGCGATGTCTTCCTCCTTCAGGGCGGCGAGCAGGTAGGAGAGGTCGTCGGGCGAGCGGTCGACGACGAGCACTTCGCGGGCCTTGCCCTCCACCCAGGAGAACGCCGATGCCTTGTTGTTTTCGATGATCGTATCGGTGCCGGGGGGGCAGCGGATGGCGACGTCGAACGTGTGGGGGCCGGGCTGCGGGAGGCCGTCGGGCAGGGGGAACGAGATCACTTCCTTGCCGCCGGGCAGCTCGGCAGTCCGGCCGGTGGCGATTGGCGTGCCGTTGATCACGAGATCGATCTGTGCGGTGGTGGGCTGAGTGGCGTTGATGACGACGCGGAGCTCGAATGGCTCGCCGACTCGCAGCCGCGCGGGCGCGACAGCCTTCTCGATGAGGACTTCCGCCGTGTGCTGGTAGTCGACGGGGAACACGTCGATGGGGCAGCCGATGGATCGGGCGGCGTCGGCCTGCTCGAGGGCAAGGCCTTCGTTTTCGCGGCCATCGCTGATGAGCACGATGCGCTTGCGGGTGCCTTCGGGGAATGCGGCCAGTGCGAGGCGGACGGCGGCGGAGAGGTTGGTCCGCTCGCGGTCGAGGCCGGCGGCCGATTCGGTGAAGAAGGTCGACGGCTCGGTCACGTGGTCGGGCATCCTCTCGATGGCGGCGTCGCGGCCGAAGAAGATCAGGCCGGCGAGGTCGTCCTTGCCCGCCTGCTCGGCGGCCTTGTTGACGTATGCAGCGATCCGGCCGCGCGTTTCAACCGGCATGCTCGCCGAGCGGTCGACCACGAAGAACACCGACAGCCCCTTGCCTGTTTTCACCGACTGCACTTCGGCGAGTGCGGCGGCGAGTGCGAGCACGAGCAGCACGCGGAGGGCGAAGCTTGCCCATCGCCTCACCGGCGGCAGGCCCGCGAGGCTGCGGCGCATCACCAGGATCACCATGAATACGGCCGCCGGAACCAGCAGCAGGAGCGCCGGCGAGCCGAACCTGAATGGCATCGTCTCGCTTCCTTAACAGGATGTGCCTGAACAGGGATGAAGGCGACCGCAACGGTCGCGGCGACCGCAACGGTCGCAGATGAATGGGATAGGAATCCGGAAGAATGGCTGAATTTCGGGCTTTGAATTCTTGTCCCATTCAACCCTGAGTTCACGTCCTCGTCCCAACTATATCCTTTCGGCAGGGGAAAATCAAGACCCGAACACAGGAATCATGTTTTCGGGAGGGACCGGCATTTGCAGGGGCGCGAGTGGTTGTGCGTGGTGCCGTGGATGGACATCGCGTCCATTTCGAGCAACATCGCGGTAAGTCGTGTTCTCAAAACAAGTTAGTGCGGAAACAAG
>DATKYA010000146.1:0-16553 GCA_035528775.1 Planctomycetota bacterium
GGAGCGAGGCCACGAAGGCCGAGATGAGGTTGCCCAAGCGCGAGTAACCAGCAAGGTTCTCGCGATACAATACGTGGTGGCAGTGCCGTGGTGGCGGTGCGGTTGCGGGGAGCCGAAGATACAGATTTTTACACAAAAAACGGGGGCGCACGTGCGATAGTATTTGACCGATCCCGCCGGGAGGGATATAATTCAGTGGGGGTTGCGCATGATGCGTCCTATACGGAAGTTCAGATGGAGTTGTACGTGAAACGGATTATCCTGTTTGCCGTGCTGCCGCTTGTTTTCGGGATTGGATTGGGCCTGTGCATCCGTGCTTCGGAGCGCAAGACGTCCGTGGTCGAACCGGACGTCCATGTCCTCGTTCCGCCGCCGGACCCCACGTCGTGGGCCGTGATCCACAAAGCCTTGCCTGAGGAGTTCGACATTCTCCTGCCGGTCACGCAGGCCGGTGAGGGTGCGCAGGCCCTTCGCGATCTGTCGGTGGCGGTGAACCTGCAAGACAGGAACAACTTCTACCTGGTGCGGTTCGGACCCGAGCTGCAGATCGTGAAGGTGGAGAACGGGCTGACGCTGCCGCTGACGAAGGCTCCGCTGCCGCCCGGCCTGCCGGCGGACTTCGACGTGGTGATCAAGCGGCGTGCCCGCAGCCTGGCGGTGGCGGTGAACGGGACGGTGGTGGCGGACGTGGGCGAGGCGTGCTTCTCGCGGGGGCAGGCCGTTGCCAGTTCGCTGGCTCACGTGAACGCGCGAGAGGTGAAGGTGCAGCGTGTGGGCGAGATCTACTTCGCCGACGATTTCATGAAGGGCGCCGAGAAGGAATCCGCGTGGGAGATCGTGGCAGGCACGTGGGAGGTGAACACGCTGCACAACTCCAGCCTGTCGAGCAACGCGTTTTTCTACACCGGCCGTGCGGAAGGCCAGTTCGCGTTCAGCACAGCCGGCTACTGGTTCTGGGACGACTACGCCTACGAAGCATCCTGCAAGTCGGAGGGCGTGCAGGACATCGGCCTCTGCTTCCATTTCCGCGACGCCAACAACTATTTGCGGTTCTGCTGGAGCTCCGACTCCGGCGAGACGAAGGGCCGCAAGCAACTCGTCAGCGTTGTCGGCGGCAAGCCGCAGGTTCTCGCCGAGCAGCCCGGCGGATACACCATCAACCAGTGGTACAAGATGGAGGTGCGGATCAACCGCCAGCTCGTGCGGGCGTTCATCGACGACAACGTGATTTTCACGGCGGCGAGCGACGCATTGGCGTACGGCAAGATCGGGCTGTACACGGAGAACAAGATGGCGGCGCGGTTCGACGACGTGTTCGTCCGCGACGACAAGAGCATTTTCGATTCGTTCGCATCGCAGTCGGCGCCGGCGTGGGAGCAACTGGGCGGCACGTGGAGCGTGGTGCCGCTGAACACGGATCAGCAGAACGGCCCGCACGCCTTGCGGGCGGACGTGGCTTCGGCCGGGAAGGCGATCATCGGCGACGACAACCGCCGCAACTACACCTTCGCCGCCACCGTGAGCGGATGGAAGGCTGGAGCCGTGGGCGTGGTGGCTCGCTATCTTGACGAGTCGAACCATTACCTGTGGACGCTGCGGCACGACAAAACGCACCAGTTCGTGCGGGTCGTGCGCGGCGTGAAGAACGTGCTGGCTGAAGGCAAGCTGCCCGCCGATCTGGAAGCGTCCGCACCGGACGGGCCGCACGCGCTGTTCATCACGGTCGACGAGCACCTCATCACGGCCGGGATGGATGGCCGGAAACTCGTGCAGAGCTGGGACGAATCGCTCGACTCCGGGCGAGCCGGGCTGTTCGCTTCGCAGACCGGGCCGGTGTTCTTCGAGAACGCCTCGCTCACGATGAAGGAGCGGCCGGAGCCTGTGCTCACCACCAACGTGGTCTTCCAGCACGAGAAGACGATGCAGAACTGGGCGTCGGAGCTGAGCGACTGGTTCTCGCCCCGGGAGGGGATCGCCGGCAGGATGTACCTGGTGAGCATGCACCGGGCGGACTTCCCGGGCGACGTTGAGATGAGTGCGAAGCTGCCGAAGTCATTCCCGGCCGACGGCGCGATCAGGCTCGCCGTTGCCGCCGACGAGCAGGACAGCAACTCCGGCTACTCGCTGATGGTGACCAACGGCAACGGGTACGCACTGGAGTTGTTCCGCAAGGGGCAGTCCGTCGCCCGGGGTTTCGCGCAGCCTGCTGAATCGCCCAGGGTCTCGCTGCAGCGCAAGGGAGCATTCGTGATCGGGCTGGTGAACTACAAGCCGGTCGTGCACTTCGAGGACAATTCCCCGCTCATGGGCACCTCGGCCGCGATCGCCGAGAACGGGCTGACGATTCCGAAGGAGGACGTGGAAGTCTTCTGCCCGAACATGAGGATCTACACGTTCGACAAGGCCTGCTTCGACTGGCGCGTGGCGACGGGCACGTGGCAGGTGACCAATCGCTGGCAGTGCGATCCGCGGTGGTCATTCTTCTCCGGCGTATCGACCGGCGACGCCGTGATCTGGTGCAAGCGGATGTTCCACGGCGACCTGACGGTTGAATTCGCGGCCGGGATCAAGATGGACAACACGCGCGGCGGCCGCTACGAGTACGCCAGCGACATCAACACCACGATCTGCGCCGACGGCAAGGACATCACGTCGGGCTACAGCTTCATGTTCGGCGGCTGGCAGAACAGCTCAACCCGCATCATGCGGGGCGACAAGGTGCTGGCGGAGTCGAAGACGTTCGTGATCCCGAACCAGCAGGACATTCACCGCCGGTGGTTTTACCTCAAGATTCGCAAGCGCGGCACGAAGCTGCAGTACTTCATCGACAACAACCTGATCCTGGAGGCGGACGATCCGCAGCCGCTGACGGGCGACCGGCTGGCGATCTGGACGCACAACAACGGCATCATGCTGGCGAAGGTGCGGCTGTCGTGCCTCGATCAGAGCTCGAAGGAAAGCCCGGACTTCCGGCCGACGGCTACGCCGGTCACGCCATACACTACGCCGGCCCCGGCGCCGGTAAATTGAGCCAGTTCCCCTCCGCGTCTGAATGCTTTCATCGCACGCCAGCGCCCCGTGGCTCCATGCTTTTCCTTTGCTATCAGTGCGGTTTTCCGCTATAATCGGGAACGTCAAGGCCAAACCACGGAATCGCGAGCGTACGATGAAGATCGGGATCCTCGGGGGCTCGTTCAATCCTGTTCATCTGGGGCATCTGATCCTGGCGGAGCAGATCAGGGAAACGACAGGCTTGGGCAGGGTGCTATTCATTCCGGCGAGCAGCCCTCCGCACAAGCCGGGGACCGAACTGGCCGCCGGGGAGCACCGCCTGGCGATGGTCCGGCTGGCCATCGAGGGCAATCCGTTCTTCGAGGCGTCGGACGTCGAAGTGCGGCGCGGCGGCGTTTCCTACACGATTGACACCATCCTGGAACTTCGCCGGGAGCATCCTGGCGACGACTTCCACTTCATCATCGGCGCCGATTCGGTACCGGAATTGCCCACGTGGTACCGCACGTGCGAACTTGTGGACCTGTGCACGTTCCTGATCGGCAGCCGGCCCGGGCACGACATCGCCTGGGATCTGCTGACGCGGGCACTGCCGGCGGCAACCGTCGAGCGCCTCAGGAAAAACGTGATCCCCACGATCCCCGTCGGCATATCGTCGAGCACCATTCGCCTGCGGATCAGGGAAGGCCGATCGATCAGGTACCTCGTGCCGCGGCAGGTCGAGGAATACATTGGAAGAAACGACCTCTACAGAATGATGAACGATGAACGCTGAACGGAAGAGGAACTCCTCGACTTCTGCCACCGGAACTCCAAGCTCCGAGCTCTGAACTCTGAACTCCGAACTCCATGGCCAAAAACATCACACAGAAGATAATTGAGCAGCATCTCGCTGAAGGCGCTCCCGGGCAGACGCCGGAGATCGGCATCAGGATCGATCAGACTCTCACGCAGGACGCCACGGGCACGATGGCCTACCTGCAGTTCGAGGCGATGGATATTCCGCGTGTTCGCACGAAGCTCTCGGTGAGCTACGTGGACCACAACACGTTGCAGACGGGCTTCGAGAACGCGGACGACCACCGGTTCCTGCAGTCGATCGCGGCGAAGTACGGGATCCACTTCTCGCGGCCGGGCAACGGGATATGCCACCAGGTGCACCTGGAGCGGTTCGGCGTGCCGGGCCAGACGCTGGTCGGCTCCGACAGCCACACGCCCACGGCGGGCGGAATCGGGATGCTCGGCATCGGCGCGGGCGGGCTGGACGTTGCCGTGGCGATGGCGGGCGGCCTGTTCTACATCCCTTCGCCCAAGGTGCTGAACGTCCGGCTCGTCGGCAAGCCGGCACCGTGGACGTCGGGCAAGGACATCATTCTCGAGCTGCTGCGCCGGCTCAGCGTGAAGGGGGGAGTGGGCAGGATCGTCGAGTACAGCGGGCCCGGCCTCAAGCATCTGTCGGTGCCCGAGCGGGCCACCATCACCAACATGGGAGCGGAGCTGGGCGCCACGTCGTCGATCTTCCCCAGCGACGAGCGCACCCGCGAATTCATGGAAGCGCAGAAGCGTGGCGACCAGTGGGTGCCGCTTGTGGCCGACGATGGTGCGACCTACGATGAGACCGTCGAGATCGATCTCGCCGAACTGGAACCCATGATCGCGCAGCCGCACAGCCCTGATAGCGTGGTGCGCGTGTCGCAGGCGGCCGGGAAGCCGGTTGCCCAGGTGTGCATCGGGAGCTGCACGAACTCCTCGCTTCGCGACCTCACGATCGCGGCGGCAATCCTGAAGGGCAAGCACGTGCATCCGGACGTGAGCCTCACCGTGTCGCCCGGCTCGCGGCAGGTGCTGCTGATGATCACGCGAAGCGGGGTGCTGGCCGACCTGCTGGCGGCGGGAGCCCGGCTGCTGGAAACGGCGTGCGGCCCCTGCATCGGCATGGGGCAGGCTCCGCCGAGCGGTTCAAGCTCGATCCGGACGTTCAACCGGAACTTCAAGGGCCGGTGCGGAACGGCGGACGCGGGTGTGTTCCTGGCCAGTGCGGAAGTAGCTGCCGCCAGTGCGCTCACCGGCAAGATCACCGACCCGCGCGACCTCGGCGCCCCGCCGCACGTCCACCTTCCCCGGAAATTCGACATCGACGATTCCATGATCCTGCCGCCGTCCGCCGAACCGGAGTCGGTCGAGATCATCCGCGGGCGAAACATCAAGGCCCTGCCCCGCAAGAACCCGCTGCCCGATTCCGTCAGCGGCGACGTGTTGCTGAAGACGGGCGACAACATCACGACGGACGACATCATGCCGGCCGGCTCGAAGGTGCTGCCGCTGCGGTCGAACATCCCGGCGATCTCGAAATACGTATTTTCGCAGGTCGATCCGAGCTTCGCCGAGCGAGCCGAGAAGGCGGGCGGCGGACTGGTCGTCGGTGGCGGCAACTATGGCCAGGGATCCAGCCGCGAGCACGCCGCACTGGCGCCGATGTACCTCGGCGTGTCGATGGTTCTCGTCAAATCGTTCGCCCGCATCCATCGGGCCAACCTCATCAACTTCGGCATCGTGCCCGCCATCATCAACGAGGCGGACTACGACGCCCTCCACCAGGGCATGCGGCTGCGCGTGCCCAATCTTCGCTCGGCCATCGAGAACCGTCAGCCGATCGAGATCGTGGACGAATCCTCCGGCACCACGTTTACCGCACAGCTCGACCTCACCGAACGCGAGGCGAAGATCCTGCTTGCGGGCGGATTGCTGAATTACACGAAGGCTAGTAGTTGATTAGTTGGTCAGTTGGCCAGTTGATCAGTTGATCAGTTGATCAGTTGGCGAGCGGATCCAATCACAACTGGCTAACTGGCCGACCGGCAACCGAGCAACTGGTCAACCGGGGAACCCGTTTTACCCTTCACCTCCGTTACGGTTCTGCCGATATTATGCATTACCCCCACCCCCCGGCCCCCTCCCCATGCTTGGGGAGGGGTGCCGGGGTGGGGGCAGCACTGTACCGGAGACCCGAGTGCAAACGGTTGAGATCGTCATTCCAACGTGGAACGGCCGGAAGATTCTGTCCGATTGCCTGCCGAAGGTGATCGAGTGCTGCGGAGAGCTTGACCCGCCGGCTCGCATCACGATCGTGGACGACGCCAGCACTGACAGTACGACCGAGTACCTGCGGCGGGAATTTCCGCAGGTGAACGTGCTGCCGCTGCGGCGACGACACGGGTTCCCCGGTGCGGTGAATGCCGGTGCATTCGCGTCGTCGGCAGATATCATTCTCCTCATCAATAGTGACATGATCCCCCACGGGCCGGTGCTGCGGCCACTGATCGAGCATTTCGAGGAGCAGGACGTTGCCGCGGTGAGCGCCCGCGTGCTGAAATGGGACGTTGCGACGATCGACGTGGGCCGGCGGCTTCGCACGTTCGATCGCGGCGAGATCTCGGGCGTCGGCAGCAACGAGGATTTCCCCGAACCATCATACACCTTCTTCGCGTCCGGCGGAGCGATGGCGGTCGACCGCCGCCGGTTTGCCGAACTGGGCGGATTCGACGAGATTTACTCGCCGGGCTACGTGGAGGACACCGACTTCTCGTATCGTGCGTGGAAGCGGGGCTGGAAGATCGCGTGGGAGCCGCGCAGCACGTTCCTGCACATGGGGAGCGCCACGTTTGCACCGCAGGGCAACGCACTGAAAGCCTGGGTCAGCCGGTGCCGTGTGCGGTATCTGCTGCGGCGCAACTCATTCTATTTTTACTGGAAGAACCTGACGGAGCCGCAAGCACGGCGCGACTACTGGAAGTGCCTGCCGGGCCGAGCACTGAAGGCGTTGCTGGCGGGCGACGTGTTTTATTTCGCCGCACTGGCGCGGGCCGCGGCCGCCGCCGGCACGATCGCGCGGCTGCACCGCACGGAGGCCCGCGCGTCTGTCGTGGCCGACACCGATGTTTTCCTCCGGCTGCACCGCCTGTGCGAGCATGCCGCCAAGCAAGCAGAACACCGGGAGAACGCCCATGCCGCAAACACAGGCTCGTAAAGCCATTGTCCCGATGGTGGACCAAGTGGACCGACTGGACGAAGTGGACAGGGCGGATGCTGCGGCGTCGATCAGGTGCCCCGTATGCGGCGGCACCGCGAACGAGCTGAAGTACGGCGCCTGCCGCGATCTGCTGTATCCCACGCCGGGCGAGTTCAGCCTGCGATTCTGCCGGGAGTGCGGGGCGTACTTCTGCCATCCGCAGATCACGCCTGACCAGTTCGACACCTACTACCTGGCGTCGTACTATCCGTCGGCGGAGCAGATTGTGCAGCGGCAGGACCCCGCGCGGCTGCGGAACCGGGTGAAGTTCGGGCTCATGCGGCGGTTCTGGGGCCGCGGTGCGGACACTGCCGCGTCACATGCGTTCCGCGAGATCGCGTCGATCATGTCGGGGACGCTCCGGATCACGCCGAAGCTTTCAGGAAACGGCCGGCTGCTGGAAGTAGGCTGCTCGAGTGGCGAGAAGCTGTGCGCGCTGCGGCACGCCGGCTGGATGGTCGATGGCATCGAGCCGAGCCGGGCGGCCTCCGCCGAAGCCCGTAAGCTCGGGCTGAACGTGCAGCCGCGCTCGCTCGAGGAGGCGGACTTGCCGGCGGGATACTACGACGTGATCGAGCTGTCGCACGTGTTCGAGCACCTGGCGGATCCCGCGGCGTCGCTGGCGAAGCTGCGTGACGCGCTCGCGACGGACGGCACGATCATCCTGAACCTGCCGAACGCCGACAGCCTGGGCTTCAAGGTTTTCGGCCGCGCGTGGCGCGGGCTGGAGGTGCCCCGGCACTACGCGGTCTACTCGCGCGATTCGCTGAGCCGGCTCTGCTCGCGGCTGGGCCTGCGAATCGGGGCAGTCCGCGGTCTGATCGCGCCGGACGTGGTGATCGGCAGCATGAAGTTTGCGATGAGGGAGGTGCGCGGGAGCTCGCGTGCGGCCGCGCAACGGTCGGCGGTGCCGGCGGGCGTATCGTGCGGTTCGGGCTATCATCCGGAGCGGAGGCTGAAGCATCTGGGCGGGCGCGCCGCGCGGGCGGTCATCGCCGCCGCACTGCTTGCGCCCGCACTGCTCGGCATGGCGGAGGTGATGCAGGTGGAGGTGAAGAAAATGAAGAATGAAGAATACAGTATCCACACTGACTTCCCTGGCTTCCTGACTTCCTGAATTTCCGGCTTCTTGCCTTCTTGCCTTCTTAATATACAGCGTCGGAGCAGATTGCGCTTGTCCATGCTGTGCTGCCGCCCTACGGCGGCAGCGGGCGGGCAACGGTGGCCCGCCCCTACACAAGATCCCGGCAAGTCATTCTCCCAGCGAGTGGGGATCTTCGAGCTCCTGTTGCCGCATTGGCGAATGCCCGTAGCCGGGCGGGCCACCGTTGCCCGGCCCGCTGCCCGCAAAGCGGGCAGCAGTCTGACCATGCGCAGATAATTCAGACGCTGAGTATAACTTCTTAGCTTCTTCGCTTCTTGCCTTCTTAGCTTCTTAGCTTCTTAACTTCTTAACTTCTTGCCTTCCTCCCTCCCCCAACTTCCCCTCCAGCACAATCACAGCGGCTTTTTTGTTAAGAATAATGGAAACCCATCGTCTTTCTCCATGCAGTCGGGATGATCACGGAGGATTACGCTACGGAAGCGAAGATTCTCATTGTCGATGATGAGCAATACGTCCTCTCGTACCTGGCGACCGTACTCGCCAGTGAGGAGTACTCCATCACCACCTCACCCAGCGGCGCGGAAGCTTTGAGGATGGTGCAGGAAGACGACTTCGACGTCGTGCTGTCGGACTTGATGATGCCGGACGTGAACGGCCTGAAACTGCTGGAGGAGATACGGCGCAGCAAGGCGGGGACGGCGGTGATACTGATAACGGCCTACGGGAGCCTGCGGTCGGCGATCACGGCGATGCGGCTGGGTGCGGTGGATTACGTGCTGAAACCGTGCGATGAGGAGGAACTCCGGCTGCGCGTGCACAACGCCTGCGAGCGGCAGATCATCAAGAAGGAGTACGAGATGCGCACGCGCGAGCTGGAATCGGTGATCTTCGCCATCTCGCACGACCTCTCGGGGCACCTTGTGGCGCTGCGCGGGTTTGCACGACGTCTTCGGAGCGCATGTGCAGATCAGCTCACCAGAGACGGACACGAATACATGGACCGTATCGAATCGAGCGCCGATCTGATGGAGAAGATGATCAAGTCGATCGGCGACTTCGCCCGGGCCGGCCGGGGTACAGGAAAGATCGAGAAGATCGGCGTGCGCAAGCTCGTCCAGGACGTCTTGCAGAATCTCCAGAGCTCAATCGAGGAGAGAAACGTCGACGTCCGCGTTGCCGATGAGCTTCCCGAGATCGAGGGCGAGTGGCTCAGAATATACCAGATCTTCCACAACATCATCAACAACGCGATCAAGTTTTCGCGGGAGGACGTGCGCCCGGTCGTCGAGATCGGGGTGGACGACGCCGGGAAATACCACAGGTTCTCCGTGAAAGACAACGGGGTGGGGATCAGGAAGGACGAGCAGGAGAAGATATTCGAGATGTTCTGCCGGACTGACCGCACGAAGGTGCCGGGAACAGGCATGGGGCTGGCGATCGCGCGCAAGATCGTCACCAGTGTCGGCGGCTCCATATGGGTCGAATCGGAGGAGAACCAGGGCTCGACCTTCTACTTCACGATCCCGAAAGCTCCGTGCAGCCAGGAAAAGCCGGAACAGGAAGCGCGCGCCGTCGCGGAATAGCAGCCCGCCGCCAGCCCGCACATCTACAGGCTGTTCCGAACCGTAATCAGGTCCAGGATATTCACCCGCCCATCCGCGTTCACGTCCGAGATCGCAGCCGCGTCATCGGACATCGGGTCCTTGTTGAGGCTGTTCCGCACGGTGATGAGGTCAAGGATGTTCACGCGTCCGTCGCCGTTGACGTCCGGCTGCTGAACGAACGTGAACTGCCGCTGATCGCTTGAGATCCAGTTGAAGAACCGATCCTGGGCGACGACGCGATAGGTCATGGTGGCGGCAAGCATCTGCATGCTGAAGGCCGAGCCGTTGCGTGCCATGCGGGCAACGCGGGGATTCCCGGTGCCGTCGTCTCCGTAATACAGGAAGACGGCCGCCGCATCCGCATCGGTCTGGACTTCGATGGTGAGCCGCGAGCCGACGCGGCTTTCGCCGACGGAGACGATCCCCGGCGGAGCGAGATCGTTGATCTTCATTGCGGTGTGCTCGGCGTAGCCGGTGAAGTTGTCGCTGGTAAACAGCGCGTTGAATGCAGGGCCGATGGCGTCGCCGATCACGCGAATCCTGGCGGGGTCATTGGTGCCCCACGGGTGCGACGGCACGGACGGTGCGTTGTTGGCGTTCGGGAGCAGCCGGAAATCCCAACGGACGGCCCGGTGCGTCACGGCTTCGCAGGCGATGGGATCGACCGATGCGAGCACGGCGCCGAGCTGAACCGGGGCCCCGCCGCCGCCGACGTTCTGCCGGTGATCGACGGCCGTGATGGCGTCAACAACCGCGAGGTACTTGCGCTGCGGCGCAGACTGAAGCTGGCCGTTCTTCCAGTACATGGTGGCGCGGTGCATGTCGGCGAGGTCGCGCCACATGAAATCGTTGCCGTAGCTGTAGTCGTAGTTGGTGGACGCTACGGCGGCCCAATGGCAGACACGAGCGAAGTTGATGTCGCAACTCGGATTGGACGATACGGTCGAAAACAGCCCCGCGCCGACCCAGTTCTTCACGACGAACGTGCCGACGAGCGCGTCGTGCACCTTCAGCTTGGGCATGTTGATCACCACGTCGGCGGAGAAGATATAGTCGGGCATTGCGTGCCAGCCCATGACCTGGCCGTGGGGGTTGACGCCGTGGCTGTCGGTCTGGCTGAAGTACGTGGCCGAGTACTGCGACGACTGCAGATTGGCCTGCGTGTAGCCGCTGCCGGAATAGGCGGAGTCCGGGCCCAGGTTCACCCACGACCACGGCGAATCGACGGCGAACGCGAGTGTGTAGACGGGTTTGCCGCGCGAGCGGAGTGTCTGCGCCATGGCGGTCAGGCCGAGTCCATCGAGATTTCCCTGTGTGTATCCGCAGGGGCCGCAGTCGCCGATGTTCACCCGTGCGGCGCCTGCCTGGAGGCACATATCGACAACCGGCCGCACCGCTGCCGACTGGGTGCAATCGACGCCGGCGACGTTGGGCTTGATGAGCACCGTATTGCCGGGGCGAACGAGATCGCGGAGCGGGTTATCCGCCGGGCCGAGCCCGAGCTGGGCCACGGTGTCCCATACGAACTGGTACGCCGGGTTCGACGCCTTGTCGTAGGGCTGGGTGGCGCCGTAGGTGATGGCGGTGTTGCGCTTCACTGCCACGACCGCATCGCCCCCGGTGGCGGCGTCAGGGAAGGCCGTCAACCCGGCGGACGGGTAGACCGGCTGGTCGGCGAGATGTGCCTGGGGAATGACGGCGCTTGCGCGGATCTGGAACACGTCTGCGATTATCGCGTAGCCCTTTACTCCGATGACGGCGAAGACGATCAGGGCGACGCACGCAACTGCCATCTCGCGGCGGAGCAGCCGGCGGCGGAAGCGGTGAAGCAGGAATCCCGCCAGTGCGGTTCCCCCCACCACGCCGGCCACGTTCGCCGCGGCCGCCTGCTGGCAGGGATAGGCCATCCGGTGCGGCCGCAGCCCGCTGCGGTACAGCAGCCACGCCAGGCTGAGGATTCCCAGGACAAGCCGCCGGCGGAAGAACCACGCCATCATCCGCAGAATGGCCGTCCTCGTTGCATTGATCCCGCGCACGACGAAAGGTTGCTCGTTCATCTTCATCTCCTTGACTCGCATTCCATTACGGCGACATGAGACCTTCTACAATCATTATACGTACATTTGTGCCAATGTCAAACTCGGGTGTGTTTTTGACACGAAGGCACGAAGGCACGAAGGAGCCTAGCGCGGCCAAGGCCGCAACCAAAGATGGCATTGGGCTTTAGAAACTATCTCAAAAGGTTACTCCCATGTAGGGGCGGACGGCGTCCGCCCAGGGGCACACGCCGTGTGCCCCTACACTTCGTGTCTTCGTGCCTTCGTGTCGAAAGCACCCTCGCGTCGCATTTTCCGCAAAAAACGTTGCATCAGCAGGAGGAAAAAGGTATCCATGAAGGCAATCTGACGAACCTATCTGCCGTTCGCGACACTAATAGGGAAAGGGCTTACGGCTTTCTTCGGCCACGGGGTTCCGTGTTTCCCGTGCAGTATGGTAATCCAATGGTAATCCTCGACAGGAGGCATTGATGAAGATTTCGACTCGCACGATTGCCTATTCGATCCTGACGGTGCTCGCGGTGGCGTTCGGGATCAGGGTTTTCCTCTACGGCGGCAGCACGTTCCAAGATCCGGGCGACTCCCCGCTGTACAAGTCCACATTGGATCGCGCCGTGGCGAATTTCAAGGATTCCGACTACGTGGTCAGCCGCGACGGAGCGCCGAAAGGATACGGCGGCGCCGCCGCCTCTTCGTACCAACAGCCGAACGGTGTCCAGCAGCGCGCCCAAGGCCAGCAGGCGGATCCGGCTTCGCAGTACTTGCAGGCCGGCCTTCAGGCTTACCAGCAGAAGAATTACAAGGGAGCACTGGCGTATTTCGAGGCTGCCGCCCAGTACTCCCCCGCAAACGCAACGGTGCAAACGTATCTGGGCATGACGTACGACAAGCTGGGCGACAAGGCGAAGTCGCAGCAGGCCCTGCAGAAGGCGGCCCTGCTCAGGAAGGGGCAGCCCGGGTCGCAGCAGCAGAAAGCCGGCCAGCCGGCCCCCCAGCCCGTTCAGCCCGGCGCGACCAACAACGGGCTCGTCAGCAGCGGCCAGATGTCTCCGATGGAGTCGGGCATGATGCTCTACCGCCACGGCAAGTTCGACGAGGCCGCCACCTATTTTCAGTTGGCGATCAAGGCCTCTCCCGCCGATCAGACCGCCTACAGCATGCTCGGGAGCTGCTATTTCGCTCTGCGCGACAACGATAAGATGATCGAGACCTACAAGTCCGCCGTGCAAGCCAACCCCACCGCCGCCGAACCCTACTACAACCTGGGCATCGCATACTCGCATCTCGGAAAGACTCAAGACGCCCGCCAGGCGTACGGGAAGGCAATCCAGATCAATCCCGCCCACTCCCAGGCTCACGCCGGCCTTGGCAAGCTCCTCCAGGCCGAAGGCAAGAACGACGAGGCCCTCAAGGAATTCCAGTATGAAATCGACGTCTGCAAGAACCTGATGAAGCAGAAGCCGGATGAGCCATCCACCTACAACCGCCTCGCCCATTTCTACCTGCAGAACAACATCAACCTGCCCGAAGGAATCGAGCTGATCGCGAGAGCACTCGAACTCAAGCCGGATGACTCCATTTACCTCGCAACCGCGGCACAACTGCAGGCCAAGAGCGGCAACAAGGACAAGGCGATCGAGTTCATCGACAAGGCGCTGCAGAAGTCGCCGGATTCCGTTTACTTCCAGGCAGTCAAGCGAAACATCCTGAAGCCTCCCGCCGAATCAAAGCCTGAGGGGCCTGCGGAGGACGGCAATTCATCAACACCGGCCAAGGAATCAGCCGAATCCGGGAAAGCAGCCGCAGGGGACCAGGGCCAGCCTGCCGACAAGTGAGAAGCCGCTGCGAAGGCGCCGCTTGAGTACAGCTACGGAGGAATTCCCGCGGTACAGTCTCACTGAAAAAAAATCTTTTACAAATTCTGACAAAATCCTGTTTTTTTGCTTGACATCGCCGGTTTTCTGAGCTATAATTCAGCAGACGCGATGGGAGGCACAGAGGGAGAGACAGTTGTGCTGAATCCGTTCCGTTCTCCTTTTGCCGCAAAGGAGCGTAGCAATGTCCAGGTACCTCAATCGCCTGATCAACGAGCTACGTATGCAGCTCTGTTACTCCCCGGAGCGTCGCCGGCTCGAACAACTCGAGCGGCTCGAGCAATTCGTCACCGAAATCAAGCCCACCCGCGCCTACCGCTTCGACCAGATCGCGATACGCATCACCAACTATCGGCCATCCAAGGCAACAGACCAACGGATCCCCGGCGCCGACCTCCGCTATGATCTCGCCATTCTCATGGAGGATCTGAGCATACTTGTCGACGTTGCGGTCGCCGATCTTCCCGAGCGCGTCTACAGCACCGGCCAGTTGATGGACATGTTCGACGTGTCGCTGTCCGTGATCTACGAATGGCGGATTCACGGTCTCCCGGTACGGTACTACGTGATGGCGGACGGTGTGAAGCGGATGGGTGTTCGCCATTCGGCGATCGATGCGTTCATGGGAGGAGTGGTTGCCGCGGCCGTGCGGTCGCCCAGGTTCTCGCGGGCATCGGAGAAGCAGATACTCGGTGAAGCAACCCGGCTGCTCGGGAAGTCGGCCATCAGCTTCTCGCAGCTTGCGGCGTTATTGCGGGAGAAGTTCGGACTGAATGATCTGGCCGCCAAGTGCATCATCAGGGCCCACGATGCCGGCCAGCCCGGGAAGGCGTTTTACCACGACACGTATGACCCGATGCCCGAGCAGACGAAGCTCGATGTTTTCAATGCGAACCGCGACGGTCTGTCCGTCCAACGCCTTGCATCGATGCACAATCGGTCCCGCCAGGACATCTACCGCATGGTGAGGCAGGTCAAGGCGGAGCGACTCATCGGCGACGGCGTGGAATTCATCCGCAATGATGAGTTCGAGGCAGCGGATGCAGATCGCGCGATCCTGAACATCAGTCGGGGCGAGCACGGGCACGTCGGCCGCCGCGATACTCCCGTGCCCAGCTACCTCACCGACCTCTGCAAGGTGCCGCTGCTGGGCAAGGAAGAAGAACCGGATCTGTTCCGCCGTTACAACTACCTGAAGCACCGGCTGCACAAGCTGTGGCAGAATACCGCACCATCGCAGGTCACGCCGGCGGTGCTGGAAGATATGCGGTGGCTGCGCAACGAAGCGACCGAACTGCGCAATCGGATCCTCGAGGCCAACCTCAGGCTCGTCATCCGCATGGCATACAAACACGTCGGCCCGCTCGCCAACGTCAACGAGCTCATCAGCGACGGCAACGTCAGCCTGATGCAGGCGGTGGAGAAATTCGATTACTCACGCGGTTTCCGCTTCAGCACGTATGCTTCGTGGGCGATCCTGAAGAACTTCGCGAAGACCATCCCCGAGGAAAACTACCACGGCGAGAAGTTCATGACCGGCCAGGCCGAGATGCTCGACGCGGTAGCGGACGCGAAGAATGTTCCGGAGCGCGAGGAGGCGGCTCTCACACTGCGAAGCGCCATCAACCGCGTGCTGAGCAAGCTGACCGACCGCGAGCGGCAGATCGTCAGCTCCCGCTTCGGTGTCGGCGAGGAGGATCACGCGCAGACGCTCGGCGAGGTGGGCAACGACCTGCGCGTCACCCGCGAGCGTGTCCGCCAGATCGAAGCACGCGCCATCGAGAAAATCCGCGTTATGCTCAGGAAGGAAAGCGTCGGCCTCGGAACGTGACCCGCCTGGCGTGAATAGGCCACCCGTTCATTCATCCCGTAGACACCATAGAGTTTGCCATGGCGCACTGCCGATACTGCGGAAACCAGGTACCCGACCAAGCGGTTGTGTGCGTCACCTGCGGCTGCAACCCGTGGGCTGGCAGCAAGTTCTGCCAGAACTGCGGCGCCCCCACACCGGCTCCCCCGATCTACGGAGCCGACTTCTGCACCAAGTGCGGCGTTCTTCTTACCAAGGTTCCTCCGCCCAACGCCAAATCGAAGCTCGTGGCCGGACTGCTCGGCATCTTCGTCGGCTGGGCCGGCGTCCATCGCTTCTATCTCGGCTATACCGGCATCGGCGTCATCCAGATCATAGCCACGCTGTGCTCGTTCGGGTTGGCCGGATTGTGGGGCTTCATCGAGGGAATCCTCATCCTGTGCGACACTGGCATCACCACTGACGCCCAAGGCCGGCCGCTGAAGGAATAACCAGCCCCTATCCGAACACGCGACGTCCACCCGGACCTCATGCGGGGTACGTTGGGGAATCGGGCAAGATCACATCCAGCCGCGGGCGATTCCTGATCCTGTACGTATCAGGGGTGGACTGATGGCCGACGTGATCGTGCCATCGGTCCTGCCCATAATCCACCGGTAATTACCAGTCTTCCCAGGCACACCCCGCCCGTCTGTCCTGAACACGAGAAGCCTGTCTGTGTTGAACGGGAATGACTTGACGCGACTGCAAGATGGCAGCGTCTCGTGCTTTCCACCGGATGGGCTGCTTTTGTGCTTGAAAACACTGATCATATCTGGTACATTCACACTGCGAACGGAACATCGGTGATTCATCCAGCGCGAGCCGTCAATGCACCTGATAATCGCGGCAATCTTCTGCGGCGTCGGAGCCGCCGCGTTCGCCTACGGCTTCAAGCGAATGCACCGGTACCGCATGATCCAGGACACGCCGACGTCGAAGGTCAGGTCGATCGCAATGGGTCTGGTGGAAGTGTGCGGGCA
>DATKYA010000147.1:0-2056 GCA_035528775.1 Planctomycetota bacterium
ACCGGCTCGCTGATGGGCTGGATTCGCAACTGGATGGGCGTGGAAAACATGGCATACTTCATGTACGACCACCAGGACGTCTACGCCGAGATGGTGATGACCATCGCCGACCTCGTGTGCTGGGCGCTGCACCAGGTGCTGCCGAAGGTGAAGGTGGATTTCGGGTTCGGGTGGGAAGACATCTGCGGTCGAAGCGGCCCGCTGGTGAGCCCGCACATCTTCGACGCGTGCGTGGCCCCGGCCTACCGCAAGATTCGCGGCACGCTCGAGCAGTACGGCGTGAAGCTCTACGGCATCGATACCGACGGCGACGTCGCGGCGCTCATCGGCCACTGGCTCGACGCCGGGGTGAACGTGCAGTTTCCCATCGAGGTGGGCGTGTGGAAGGCCGACGGGATGGCCTACCGCAAGCGCTACGGCCGCGAGCTGCGGATCATCGGCCATTTCGACAAGCTGGCCCTCGAACGCGGCCACGACGCCGTCGACGCCGAGATCGAACGCCTGCTCCCCCTGATGAAGGACGGCGGCTACATGCTCATGCCCGACCACCTGATCACGCCGGGAGTGTCGCTGGCCGACTACCGGTGGTACCTGGATCGGATTCGGGAACTGAGGCTCTGAGAACGGATTCAGGAGAAGAAAGCCACGAAGAGACGAAGGTACAAAGGTCACGAAGAAGATGATGTGATGAAGGGATGAAGGGATGAAGAGAGCCCGGATCGGCTTCTTTCCCATCATCTCATCATCCCATTATCTCTTCATCGTTTCTTCCTCATCATTCGTCATTCCGCATTCCCAGCCCCCCATCCTCGTATCGGATGTTGATCCGTCCTTCCCCGATTCTCACCCGGATCACCCGTACCGGCGGGTCGATCGCCACGTCTCCAGAGCCGCCGGGCGTGAGCAGCGTGGCGAGGACCATATCGGTGTGCAGCCCGCGAACCGCCCACCGAATGGCGCGGGGCGGCTCCACGGCGGGGTCCGTGGGCGTGGGAATGGCAGTCTGCACGACGGCGTCGACGTTGCTCGCGAACGCTAGGTGCAGTTGCGCCTGCTTGCCGCGGAGCAGGGCAGAATTGCCCGCCACGCTCGCCTGCTGCTCCGTGAAAAACCTGGCCTCGGCACAGCCGGGGTGCGACAGCACCACGCGGTCAATGATCAGCAGCGCGGCCTCGTGCAGGATGACGACCGCCCGGCCGAACGCTTTCACCTGCGAGCCGACCTCCATCTTCTCGGTGCCGTCGAGCAGCACGCCCTCCCAGCCTGCTACCGCATCCTCAGCATGCCGCCGTCCCTCATCACCGCCATGTCCGGCACTTCCCTCTACTTCTGGTTCCTCCTCAGCAACACCGCCTTCCCCTGGCGGCCCGCCGCCATCGGCACCGCGGAAGACCTTGGGATCTTATTTGGGAGTCTGTGGGTGCTGTGGTGATTCCCGTCCTCTGCACATTCAGGCCGTGTTTCGGAGCCTGAATGAAAGGCACGTTCGATTCCGAAAGAAAGTCGGATCGATTGGCGTGTACACCAAGTGTCCTCTTTTTCGCGTTTTCTGCTCGGTCAGCTTGACACGGTCGCTTTCATGTGGTATAATATCGTAGCAGGTTGTGAGCCGGTGCTGCGGCTCCTCTGCCGTGCTCGAGATGTTGCGGTTGAGTTGAAGCCGCCTTCCGAGATACATGCGTGCGATGGGGCAAAGATGCCGAGAGGACCAACTGGAGGCACTCGGGAGCACCGGCAAGCGAAAGCACACAGGAAGTCGCTCGCGACCCGGCATGAGAGCAAATGCGGCATCACACCGTCGATCTTCGGCTCCGCTGTCAGTGCCCCGCCGTCAGACCTGCGGCTCGTGTGAAGCGGCCGGCCCGGCGTTGTGGTAGTGCCTGGCCTTGGTCGAAACGCAAGATGTTCCTGCAAGCAGAAAGGAGCGCGATATGGACAATTCTGACCTGACCAGCAACGAGAAGCTTTCGCAAGCCCTGAGGCTGCTGGAAGAGGCGGCCAAGGAAAAGAAGGACGAGCTTCGCAACCTGGTATCTGACAAGTACTGCCATCTGAA
>DATKYA010000148.1:0-9306 GCA_035528775.1 Planctomycetota bacterium
CCGGCCAGCCGCGTGATGCCGTCGCCTTCGATGATGCCGTGGAAGACCGTGCCGTCCGGCGAGCATGCTCGTGCGATCCTCACGATTGACTATTCCTCCGGGGAGCTCTCGGGTGGATTCATCCGCTCCTTCAGCATGTGGCCGAGCTCCCGGGCACCGATGAAGGTGGTGAGCAGCAGCAGGATAACGATGATCCCGGCGAAAAACGCGAGCACGGGATCGATGGATTTTTCGGCGGCGGCTTCCCGTGCCGGCGGTCTGGGAGCCTCGTAGGCCGGCATCACCGGGAGCGGCTGTGCGGCCTGGGTGCGCACCCGCAGCACGTTGATCAGCTCCTGGGCGCTCTGGAAGCGAGCCGCCGGCTCCTTCGCCACCATGCGCTCGACGATCCGGCACAGATCCACCGGCAGCCCCGGCACCAGCAGCGTGAGGTCCTGCGGCTGCTCGGTGATGTGCTTCTGCACGATTTCCTCGTCGGACCGGCCGGTGAACATCGGCGCCCCGGAGAGCATGCAGTAGAGGATCGCCCCGAGCGAATAGATGTCGGTGCGCAGGTCAACGGGCTTGCCGAGTATCTGCTCGGGCGCCACGTAGTAGGGAATTCCGGAGAATGCCTGGCCGGGCGCGCGGCACATGCCGCCGAAATCGACGAGCTTGACCTCGCCGGCGAGGCCGACCATGATGTTGCGCGGCTTGAGGTTGCCGTGGATGATCCCCCGCGAGTGGGCCACCAGCAGGCCCTCGGCCACGTGGATCGCGATGCTCTTCGCTCGGTCGGGCGGAATCCGGATCTCCGTGGCGATCATCTCGGCCAGCGTGCGCCCTTGCACGTACTCGCTCACGTAGTAGGGATTGTCTCCCTGCGGGTTCACCTCGTAAATGGTGGCGACGGCAGGATGGTTCACCAGGGCAAGCGTGCGAACGGTTGACATCAGGTTTTCGATCCCGGCGCCGAACGCCGCCCGGTCGAAAATCTTCATGATCATCTGGCGGCTGTTGCCGGGCTTGCTCACGCGGCACACGCGGCAATACGAGCTCCGCGCGATCTCGTCGATGACATCGTATCCGTCGATCACCTCGCCGGCGTGTACTTCTTCCGGCGGCTTCTCATAGAAGACGATGGTGGCCTTGCCGATGGTGATCACGTCGCCGGATGCCAACCGGCTCTCGCTCACGGTCTGGCCGTTTACCAGCGTGCCGTTGCGGGTGTCGAGATCCATGATGTACCAGTCGTCGCCGCGCTTGAACAGCTCGGCGTGGCGCCGGGAAGCATGAGGCTCACGAAGCTGGACCGTGCAGTCGTGCAGGCGGCCGATGACGGCATGATCCTGAATCTCGACGCGCGTGGTCGGCAAGTCCTGATCGTTGATCTCGAGAAGAGCCATACCGTACACCTTTCTGGATCGTGCAGCCACAGATTCTAAAACTTCCCGCCGATGCTGTCAAGTACTTTGTCGCGCGAGCGCAGTGCCGGGCACATCGTGCGGGTGCGCGCCTGCGCCTTGAAAAAAACGCTCGGTGCTGGTAACCTTGTGGGATGCAAGGAGGTCGTTGATGCAAGAGTTGTACTCGATGAACCTGAACGTGGAGAGCCGCCGGTGCGTCGTTGTGGGCGGCGGGCACGTGGCGCTGCGGAAAGTTGAGGGCCTGCTCTACGCCGGGGCCGACGTGTTTGTGATCGGCCCGCACGTGTGCGACGAGATCAGGATCCTGCCGGTGCACCTGTGCGTGAGGCCGTTCGACGAGGCCGACCTGCGCGGAGCCGCACTTGCCCTCGCCGCCACCGACGATCCCGCGGTGAACCTGCGCGTGGCCGCCGCCGCAAACGAGCTGGGCATTCCCGTCAACGTGGTGGATCAGCCTGCGCTGTGCAGTTTCTTCCTGCCGGCGGTGGTGAGGCGGGGCGGGCTGGTGATCAGCATCTCGACGTCGGGTTCGTCGCCTGCCCTTGCCCGGCGGCTTCGCGAGCGGCTTGAGGAGGAATTCGGCCCCGAATACGAGCCCTACGTGAAATGGCTGGACGACCTGCGCTCGGAGATCATGGGCCGCGTGCGCTCGCCCGAGGAGCGCCGCCAGATCCTCCAGGAAATCGCCGGCGAGAAGGTCGAGCACATCCTCCGCACGCAAGGCTTCGACTCCGCCCGCCGGCACGTCGAGAAGTTGATCGAGGAATGCACTGGGGGATGAAAGCAACGATGGTGTGAGCGCGGCGATGGGTGAGGCGGATCGACGCAGGCAGCGCCCCCTCACGTCCCGCTCGCTTCCAGCAGCACGCCGAGAATCCGGTTGCTCACTTCGCTGAGCCTGGTGCGCCGGTCGGCGAAGGCCTGCAGCTTCTGGTGAAGCTCCGCCCGCTGATCGATCACGCGGTCGATCATGCCGGTGAGCGTGGGCCTCGGCACGTCGCGGGCGGTCGCTCCGTCGGCGGCGAGCCGGGACGCGGGCACGCACAGGTCGGGCAGGCCCTGCCTGCCGGCAGGCAGGCCGGCTTCCTCCAGCAGACGCCGGCACTTCGCGAGCACCGGCCTGTCGCTTATCTGGATGAACGGCACGGCGGCCCCGCACGCCAGCAGCATTCCGCCCAAGCTCATGGTGATCGCCATCCGGGCCGACTGCAGCAGCGCCTTGGCCGTGCCCGCCGACTGGGGCTTGTGCGGGCAGACGATCATCTTGCCGGTGGAGCAGTGCGACAGGATCTCGCGGGACATCTCGAGGTCCTGCTGGGCGGTGGCCGAATTCAGGCACACCAGCAGCACGCGCAGCCGGTGGGCCGAGGCGAGGTGGTCGGCGAGCGCGGCCAGCGACCGGGCGACTGATTCCGCCGGCCGGCGCGAAATGCGGCATGATCCGGGCTTTTGCCTTTTACCTTTTGCCTTGATTGCGCCGGCCCGCGCGAAATGCGGCATGATCACCGCATGCGGCTCGCCCGGCGCCACGCCGTGCGAACTCAGCAGCTCGCGGGCAGCGGCCGGATCGCCCGCCAGCGCAAACGCGGGGTCCGCCGACACGATCACCTTGTCCGCCGGCACTCCGCAATCGAGCAGCGCCTTCGCCGATTGCTCGTCCGGCACGGTGAGGAAGAGGCGCCGGTGCGACAAGCACCGTCGCGTGATCCACCTTCCCACGGGCGCGTCGACCGGCCCCGCTTCGATCCCGTAGAGCATCACGTGCCGGCCCAGCAGCATCGTCGAGCCGATGCGAGCGGCGTCACGCAGCACGTCCCACGTGGAAGGAGGGCCAACACACGGTTTGCTCCTGCGGCCGAAGACCTCCCCGCCCGGCCACACGAACAGCGCCGATCTCGACAGTGCCATCAGCATCCGGGGGGCGTTCAGCATCGACGGCTCGATCGCCGTCATGTTGGCCATGCCCGGCATCTCGTCGGCCGCGCGCTGGCCAAACACCGTGAGCTTGCCCAGCGAGTGCTTCCGCAATGCATCCGCGAGCACGGGCAGAACCGCTTCCTGGCCGATGCCGGTGCCGCCGAACGCCGTGCCGATCGTCACGTTCAGTTTTGGTGCCATGTCCTCCGCTCCTTCCGCAAGCCACTTGAGTATCGGCGAAAGACAAGGCGTGATCAAGAGAGTTGAATGGGATGAAGGCGAGATCGAGGACGGTCAAGCCCGTTCCCGCGTGAGTGCGGCCTCACTCCCACACCAGGGAGAGCTCGGTGCAACCCGACGGAAGCGAGATGCGGGCGTACGCGTCGCCGTACGGAGATGGCTGGCGGGCGGCACCACGCAGCTCGACAACACGCCCCGGCAATCGCAGGTCAACCGTCTGCGGCGTTCGCGACCGCAGGGCGAGATTCGCGTGCCTCGCGCGGGCGTCCCACGAGATGTCGACGCCGACTCCGCCGCGGCACAGCGCTCCTTCGAGCCTGCCCTTGGGCCACGACTTCGGCAAGGCGTGCAGCAGCCGCAGGATGCCGGGCGTGGAGTATACGATCATCTCGAGGACCGCCGCCGATGCGCCCAGGGCCGCGTCGATCTGGAACGGAGGCATGGCGCGGTGCCCCCAGAACATCGTCAGGCCTTGCGCCCGCCAGTCGTTGTGATAGGTGAGCAGGTTCGGACCTGTGCAGGCGCGGAGCAGGTGGCGCAGGCATTCGAGCGCCCGCTCGCCCTCCCCCAGCCGCGCCCAGATGCTGGCCATATGCGCCAGCGACCAGCCGGTCTGAGCTTCCTGCCCCACGACGAGCCGCTTCTCGACGGCCCGGCGGACCGCCCGGCACAGCTCCGGGTCGCTCTCCGGCGTGATCTCGATCCCGGGGAAGAACGGGTAGATGTGCGATAGGTGCCGATGGGCGTACTGGTCCGGCAGGCGGGGCGTCAGCCATTCGGCGAGGGCGCCGTCCGCGTTGATGCGGTAAGGCGGCAACTGCTCGCGCAGCCGGCGCCAGCGCGGCACGTCTTCCGAGTGAATGCCCAACTCGACGCACGCCGCACACAGATGATCGAGCACCTCGCGCGCGACGGCGGCGTCCATGGTGGCGTCGACCGTGGTCAGCCCGGCGCCTTCGATCGCGGGCGCGTTTTCCGGCGACAGTGACGGGATGAAATGCCGGCGGCCGTCGGTGCCTTCGACCGTGAAATCCTCGTAGAACAGCGCCGCCTCCCGCAACAGCGGCACCGCGTGCTCGGCCAGGAACGCGCGGTCGCCGGTGAACAGCCAGTGATCGTACAGCAACTGGGCCAGCCAGCCCGCCCCGGCCGTCCACGCGATCCATTCGCCCGGGTGGATCTTGCCGTCCGTTGTCTGCTGAATCGGCACCAGGACACCCCGGTACCCGTAGATGCGGCGTGCGTTGTGGCGGTAGTCCTCGAGGAACCGCCGGTAGTACTCCGCGTACGGCAGCACGAGCTCCGGCAGGTTTCCCGGCAGGGCCTGCCAGTAGTTCATCTGGATGTTTTCGTCGTTGTGGTAATCGGATTCCCAGGCCGGTGCCCAGTCTCCATTCCATTTCCCCTGCAGGTTCGGCGGCAGCGAGCCGGTGCGGCAACTGCTGATCAGCAGGTAGCGGCCCATGTCGTGCTGCAGGCGGATGGCCTCCGGCCCCGGGGGCTTGTCGTTCGCGCCGAGCAACAGCCGCTCCGTCACGGGGACGTCTTCCTTGCCCAGCGACAGCCGGCAGCGGTCGAACAGCTCGCGATGCACTTCCGCGTGCCGCGCCAGGAGGGCGTCGTAGTCTGCCGTCAGACCCTGCAGGCGCGCACGCTCGGACGAAGCGGGTGTCTCGGCTTGTGGTCCGGCAAACGGCGCAATCAACATGAGCACATTGTCGGCACCGCTGATTTCCAGGCTGCGGTCAGGGTGCGCCGTCATCGATCCGCCGGCGGCCACCACGCGTGCCGCGGCGCCGAACTGCCCGGCGCCGGTCGTGTACGTGCAGAGCAAATCCAGCCAGCCGGGCTCGGACGACGCGCTCGCTTCGACCGGCACGTGCGGCACGCGCACGACCTGCGGCGTCCCGAAGCCGTGGAACTCGCTGAAGTCGTGCGGCCGCAAATACAGCCTGCATGCCACCGCCCCCGGTCGGCTCGCCCGCACGTCGAGGACGATGACATCGTTGACACGCGAGACGAACAGCCGCCGCACGAAGGTCGTACCCCGCTCCGACCACGTCACCGCCGCTTCTCCGGTCTCGAAGTCGAGCTGCCGCCGGTACCGGGCGAACGGCCGGGCCGGGTGCCGCATTTCAACGACGAGATCGCCCACGGGATGGTACGGATCGGCCTTGCGGCTGTAACCCGCCTGCTCCAGTCGCCGGCCGAAGGCCGCCCCCTCCTGCCACCGGCCGGCCGCGAGGGCCTCGCGAAGTTCGGGCAGATAGCCGCTGATGTCCGGCACGTCGGGCGTCTTCGGCCCCGGCAGGAAGGCGTTCTCGTGGTTCAGCAGGATCAGGTCCTGCCTGATGTGGCCGTACATCATCGCGGCCAGAACGCCGTTGCCGCTCGGCAGCGCATCCGTCCAGCGGCCGGCCGGCTGGATCGACACGTACCCGCGCCGCGGCAGCCCCAATGTACAGGTCGTCGAATGTGCTTTATTCATGCATTCTCAGCTTTCCAGTGTCAACAGGCGTAGAGGTCCAGCGGCGGGACTCGTTCACCATTATAGAGACCGAACCGCTCAATGGAAGCGAAATGTGCGCCGGCGCAGGAGCCTGCGGACGAGCCGAAGGGAGGAGCGGCTCAGGCTCATCGGCGGGGTGGCTGTGCGGTTGCGTGGGATCTTCTCGCGAGGGCGAATTGGCCATGCACCGGGCGTCAGCCCTGCAAGCCTGCCGCCTGATCCCGATCAGGTGGAATCATCACGAACTGTAATCAATTCCCACGAACGGAAATCGAACATTTCATTGACAAGTCCGCCGAATTCTGCATAATCTTCAACAGGATTCCTTTTCCGCACGTCGACCCGTCCGCGAGGTTCCTGATGACTCGATACCCGCAAGCCACGATAGCGGCTCTGCTCGCCGTTCTCGCCGTCGGCACTGCCTGCTCCGCCGGCGAGATCTACATCCGCCTGATCGATCCCGTCGCGAAGGCTCCGCTCGAATTCTGGCAGAATGACGTGAAACTGCCGGGCGGCGGCAGGATGCTCCTTCGTTTCCCCACAACGGTCTACGTCGACGGCAAGCCCGTCGACTACGAGCGATACGGCATCCAGCAGACCGACGGCTCGTCGGACGTGGAGGCGGAGAAGGACAACGCGCTCGACCTCGGCGCGGAGCTGGTGAAAGATCTCGGCGGCGGCGCTCCGCCCGAGCCGGAAATCGAGGCTGACCGCAAGAACGAGATCCTCGGCGGCGACGGCCCCAAGGCGATGGCGAAGCTCCGCGTGGGCGGCGGGGCACACGTGATCCATCCCGGCGGGCAGCGCTTCTCGATCGCCGGCGGCGAGCCGCAGCCCGACGGTGACTCGCTCGTCAAGCTCAACGCTGTCTCGCTCGGCCTGGTGTGCTATCCGGTCGATCTGAACATGCTGCCGGTGCCGAAGGTCGACCGCGGCGGCCGGCTCGTCGTGAAAAGCGGCGGGCACGTCGTCTTCCTCGAAATGCTCGCGGCCGCGGCGGCCGCACGCGACGCCGCGGCGGTCGTGCGGCTGTACCTGCCGCTGTCGGCCGAGCCGCTCGAGGCGGATGTCGGCGAATACGGCCGCATCGCCTTCACGATCGGGAAGGACGGCGTGAAGCTGCAGGACGGCGCCAAGCTGGCCGATGGCGTCGAACTCGCGGCCGACGGATTCGAGCTGACGTTCCGCGGCACGCCCACCCTCGTGCAGGTGGAGCATCCGCCCCCTGCCAGGCAGTCCGAGCTGTACCTGTTCAACGACCGCAACCGGCTCACCTACGTTGAAGGCGAGCGGGTGGAGGTCTCGTTGCGGGCGTACGGGCCGGCGGCGCAAGCAGGCACGGCGGCGCTAGTGCTCGTGGGGCAGGCAACTCGCGGTGCCCGCGAGCGGTCGTCGCTCGACCTGCCCCTACAGACGGACCCGAAGCTACCGGTGGGGAACGTCAAGCTCGCGCCCGCGGGCGACGCCGCCGCGTTCGCCGAATTCGAGCTCGACACCGCGCTCCTCCGGCCCGGCCGGTACGAGCTGCGGGCCGAGGCTGGCGGAACGGCCTCCAATCCCCTGCCTCTCGAGATCGCACCAGTCCTCCCCGCCACGAACATGAAAATCTTCTCCCACATCAAATGGGGAGACACCTCGATGGAACCCGCCGCCATGGACCGCCTGGCCAATCTCGGCTTCAACGTGCTCAGCAACGGCGTGTCCGACACCCCCGGCTGCAGCGGCCTGGCCCCGAACTTCTCCGTGTTCGACGGCTGGAACGGCAGGATTCCCACCGATCCCGATCGGTTCAAGGAATTCCAGAAAGCACATTTCCCGAAGGAACTGCTCGATGGGCAATTGGCCATGGCCGCCGGAATGCAGCAGATGATCGCGCGCGGCGTGGAATTTCTGTGCGTGCACTTCCCCCTCATCCTGTACTTCAATGTGGGCGAGCAGTGGGCCGACCACGCCGAAGACCGCTACCAGGCGTTGCAGCACCTGGGAATGGCGGCTCGGCGGTTCCCGTGCTTCGCGGGGCTTACCTATTGCACGGGCGACGGCCCCACCCCCGCCACGATGGGCAGCGTGTGGGCGTCGGCCGGCGTTGCCAGCTTCGACGTCATCCACGGCGAGCGCGTCCAGAAGCTCCGCGAAGTCTTCGAGCAGAAATACGGCGCGATCAGCGTCGACGTCAGCGAAGCCGAAAAGCTCAACCAGCCCACCGAGAAGGACCGCGAGGAGATGGCCGGCCGCAACGCCTGGGGATTCAAGGTCGGCGAAGAAATCAAAATGAAAGTCACCGGCGCCGACGACAAGGCCATCCTGTGGAGCCAGTGGGTGAACGATCTCTACCCCGAAAGCTTCCGCACGTGCCGCCGGCTGCTCGGCCAGATGATCCCCGACCCCGTCCTGAGCTGCGGCACCACCTGGGGCTTCGGGGCGGGCGGCGGGATGTACCCCGGCACGCTATACCGCGCCCTCGATTTTCCGCTGAACGACATGCACGGCGACTACGGCGTCTGCAACTTCTGCTACATCACCGGCTCCGACATCCTCACGATGGGAATGGAGGAGCCGAGCGGACCGCCGTGGATCGGCCTCGACATGATCACGGTCCGCGAGCGGGCGAACGGCTACAAGCTGCTGCTGGAGGCCCTGTCGCGCAATCCAGCCGGCGTGGGCGTGCTGAACCTGAGCCAGGGCGACTGGATCTGCGCGTGGGCGGCCGACAAGTCCCGCAGCGAAGACCTCGCCGACCTCACCGAGATCGCCCGCCGCGTCGGCCCCGTCTTCCCCAGGCTCCAGCGGCAGGACGAGATCGCCGTCGTCTCGTCGTTCCGCCAGGAAGTCCTCGGCGGGCAACCATTCCGCGCACTGTGGGCCGCGCACTACATCGCCTCGAAGGCCGGATACCAGGCCGCCATCATCACCGACGTCTTCTGCGAAACCCACCCCGAGCGGCTCGCCAAGCTCTACAAGGCGATGCTGTTGTTCGGCATGGCCAAGCCGCTGTCGCCGGAGTTCCGAGCCGCACTCGCCGGATACCAAAAAGCACGCGGGCTGATCATCATCGACGACGCATCGACCGCCGTCGACCTGGCGGACGTCGTCAAGCTGCCGTTCACCGTCCCCCGCAGCCACGGCCCCAGCAACAGCAACGACCACCTGGAATTCGAGTCGTTCTTCATCCCGCTCATCAAGCAATTCGCCGACACGATCGGGCCGCGTTTCGCGCCGTTCTTTGCGTTCGAA
>DATKYA010000149.1:0-4910 GCA_035528775.1 Planctomycetota bacterium
GTGCCCATCCTGCTGACGGTCCGCCGGCTGGAACCGCGGATGGGGATCAACAACCTGGTCGACGCGATGCCGGCGATTCGCGAGGCCGTGCCCGGCTGCCTGCTGCTGATCGGCGGGCGCGGCGCGCTCGAACGCGACATCTGCCGGCAGATCGCCGAGCTTGGCCTCGACGAATCCGTGCGGCTGTGCGGCTATATCGCCGAATCCGATCTCCCGGTCTATTACCGTGCAGCCGATGCCTTCGTGCTGCCCACGCGGGCGCTGGAGGGATTCGGGCTGGTCACGCTGGAGGCGTTCGCGTGCGGAGTGCCGGCGATCGTCACGCCTGCGGGCGCGTCGCCCGAAGTCGCCGCGCCGGTCGATCCCGAACTCGTCGCCGCCGGCACCGGTCCGCGCAATATCGCCGGTTCCGTGATCCGGCTGCTCCGCCGCGCCGACCTCGACGAGCTGGGCGCCCGCTGCCGGGTCTACGCCGAGAAGTTTTCCTGGGATGCCATTGCTGAGGAGTACGAACAGGTCTATGACGAAATCATCCGTGGAACAGCTACCGCGTGAACGGCAGGACCGCGCACTGCTCGCAATCATCCTGCTGGCGTTTGTGCTGCGGCTCGTGTACGTGCTGGCGGCGGGCCTGCCCGACGCGCCGAACGGCCCCGACGCGCCCCTGTACGACAAGCTCGCCTGGCGGCTGATCACCGAAGGCAAGTACTACGCCGAAGACCACCTCAACCGGATTTCGCAGGCGAATCGGCCCGTGCTGTTTCCGTTCGTGCTGGGCGGCATCTACAGGATGTTCGGGCGCGGCCCGACGGCTCCGCGAATCTTCCAGTGCGTGCTCGGCGCGCTGACGTGCGGCGTCGCGTTCGCACTGGCGAAGGAATTGTTCGGCCGGCGGGCCGCCATCCTGGCGGGAATCGGCACCGCGATCTTCCCCCAGTTCATCTACTACACGGGCACGCTGACCACCGAGACGCTGCACGTGTTCCTGCTCACGTCGGCGGCGTTCCTGCTGGTGAAGGGCAGGGGCGAACCTCGTGTTCGCCCGGGCGATCACACGGATCGCCCCTACGGCGGAATGACGGTCACGGGCAAACCGGCGGGGGCGAACACGACGGTTCGCCCCTACGATGTGAAGCAGTGGGTTGCATCGCTCGCGTGGTGGCCGGCGGCGGGCGCGTGCCTGGGGCTGGCGGTGCTGGCACGGTCGGCGGCCGTAGGGCTGGTCGCCGTGCTGCTGCCGTGGCTGTTGATAGTTGCGGAAAACAAGCGAATGGCCATCGTGCGGTTCGCACTGATCGCGGTTGGATTCGCCATCGTGCTGGCTCCGTGGGTGATCCGGAACCACCGCGAGTTCAACGCGTTCGTGCCGGCGACCACCGAAGGCGGCTACACGTTCTGGGTGACCAACAACGACCGCGCGACCGGCGGCGGCGAATGCTTCCTGCCCGACGACGTCCGCCCGTTCCGCGGCACCAATGAGCTGCAGGCCGACCGGCTGTTCTACCGGATGGCGTTCCGCTGGATCGGCGAGCATCCCGGGCGGTTCGTGGAGCTGCTGGGTGCGAAGTTCGTGCGGCTGTGGCGGCCGTGGCCCCACGCAAGCGAAGTGGGCGTGAAGGAGGCGGTCGTCGCGGGCGTATCGTTCGTGCCCGTGCTGGTGCTGGCCGTGTGGGGCGCGATCACCGCCCGGCGCCGCTGGCGCGACCTGCTGCTGTTCTACCTCGTGATCGGCTACACCACCGGGATCTGCTGCCTGTATATGGCAATCACGCGCTACCGGGCGCCGCTGATGCCGCTGCTGCTGGTGTTGGCAGGCTTCATGGCGGACGAGCTGACGAAGCGGAGAATGAAGACGTCTTCGTAGGGGCGATCCTTGTGATCGCCCTCGTCAGATCGCCGGCGACCGTTGACCGGTCGATGTGTTCATGGACATTCGTACGAGGGCGAACACAAGGTTCGCCCCTACGGCGGAATGGCGGTTGCCGGATGATTGGTGAGGGCGAACACAAGGTTCGCCCCTACCTCGCCTATCCCGTTCCGCCGCTCACCTCTCGCTGAATTCAAGATCATCCAGCCAGGCCTTCCCCGTGCCCTTCAGCACGAACGTGATCCTGCCTTTCAGGAATTCCGCATTTGCGGGCGTGACCGGCATCGGGACTTCCAGCCTGGTCCAGCCATTGGTGCCGGTGAGCTTCGGCGACAGGACCATCTCGCCGAGGTCGCCACTGCTGTTCGGAATCCAGCGTCGGAAGCCGCTCTCGAGATAGAAGCCTTCGCCGACGACGTTCTCGGTCTTCACCCACGCGGAGATCTTCACCCGCTTGCCGGGCGTCACCATCAGCTCCGGGCCGGTGACCATGGTGGATGTGCCTTCGGGCCGCGTCGAGTCGAACCGAATCGACCGCAAGCCCGAGTGGGCCTCGCTCGTATCCCATTCCATGCCGGATCCGAGCGAGAGGTAGATCCGCTTCACGTTGCCGGCCTTGAGGTCGGCGCGCTCCTCGAAGCTGTTCAGCGTGCCCATGTCGATGGGGAGGATGTCCTCCCAGCGGTCGGCATAGGGCTGGAGCGAGACGGTTTCGGCTTTCGCCTTCAGTGCCGCCGCCTCTTCCGGCCTGAGCCACCACGCTCGGAGCTTCGCGCGGTAGCGATACGGCGGGCCGGGCATGTCCTGCGGTTCGGTCCAGCACAGGTGCGAATCGAACCAGCAGTGGCACACGTTGATCTGGCCGGGCGGATCGCACGATTCGAACTGCACGGCCGGAATGCCCCAGGGATTGTCGGCGTACGCCACCGTGGCGGTTTGCGCGAGGAGGATTCGCCCCGGCTGCGCCGCCGGATAGCCCAGCCAATGGGCCTTCACGCTGCCATCCGGCTCCTGCCAGATGAGCCGGTCGTAGGTGTTGACGTCCGGCCGGAAATCGCCGAGGCCGTGCGGATAGAAGTTACAGAACTCGCCGCCTCCGCGAGTGCTGCTGACGAGCTGAAATTCCGCTTCCACCACGTACCGGCCGAGGGCCGGATCGTAGGCGACGCTGGCCGCTATCGTGCCTTCATCGCCGTTCGCATTGCACGTCTTGATGTTGATCTTCAGCCGCCCGGGGTCGCTCGCGTCGTAGCTCATCTCGGACGGCTGGTCGCCGAGCATCCGGTTCACCCACGTCAGCGCCAGGCCGAGCCCGTACCGGGTCACGAAATGCAGCACCTCCGGTTCCTTCTCCCATACTTCCGGCACGGGCTGGCCGGGGAATTGGCGGATCAGCCCCAAGGCATAATACGGGTCCTTGCCGGTGGCGCTGCCGAAGATGGCGATCTTCTCCGAGCCATCCATTATCCAGTAGTGCCCCTTCTCGCCCGGCGCCACGGTGAGCTTCGTGCCGTTGGGGGCCAGGGCTGGCTGCGGCTCCTGCTGCGGCTTCGCACAGGCGCAGCCCGCAATCAGGCCCGCCGCAATGCCGAGCAACCCGATCTGCACCATCACCGATCCGATGTCGAGCATCTGTTCATCTCCGTGTGACTCATTGCGTCACGTTCACTCGCTGCGTGTGGATCTCCGCTATCGTCTGATCCTGGTAGCCGGTTTGCCCGCCGAGCGGGTAGATGCCGGGCTTGGCATCGGCGGGAACCGTGACGGTGAACATGAACCGCTGGAATTCTGCCGGCCGGACGCTGTAGTCGGCTTTCGCGGGCGTGGCCTTCCAGCCGCCGGGCAGGCGCGGCGCCACCGTGTCCTTGATCGGATGCCTGTAGAAATCGCGCACCGTCAGCTCAAGCTCGAATGACTCGCCGGGCTTCGCGTCAATCTGGAACCGAAACTGTGCGTCTATCCTGGTTTCCTGCTTGTTGAGCTCAGGCTTGGTCGCGCGGATCTTCGCCATCTCGCCGGTGTTGCCGATGTAGGCATTGATCACGAGGCCGGGGTAGCAGGGCGTTTCGGTGTGGGCGAGGGCCACCGTGATCTCGGTAGAGATCATCGCAGCCCAGGCGAGGCGGGAGGCGAGGGGCTTGCCCGCCCGGCCTGCCATGCGTGAGAGGCGATCGGTCCAGCCGAGGGCCACGCGCGCCTTGCGGAGGTAGCCGTCCTGCCCTTCGCGCTTGAGTATTGCCTCATGAGCGGCGTCGGCAAGGCCAGCGGGATCGTCCTTTGCGGCGGGCGCCTGGCCGGCAAGGGCCGCCTGCTTGGCAGCCTGGACGAGGTAGAACAGCCGCGTCATCGCCGCGTTGTCGGTGAGGGCCGTCTTGGCGGCTTCCGTGACCGCCGCCGGAATCGCGGCAACCGAATCGAGCTTGAGGGCATCGAGCCGCCGCTTCAGTTCGGCCTTCGCGATGCCGTCCGCCCACGCATTGCGCGTGAAGCGCAGATATTGCGTGTGCAGGGACAGCTTGATCGTGATCGCGCCGTTGGCGGGAACCAGCTCGCGCTCGCGGTCCATCATGTCGGTCGCGGTTGCCTTCGCGGTGCCGCAATTCAGCGTGACCTCCGGCTCGCCCTGCGCGGCCCACAGCGGGAGGATCAGCTCGTCGCCCCGGCCAAACAGGAATGCAAACGTGCCCTCCACGCCCAGGTCCACCGTGCCGAGGTACTCGGTGCCTTCGAGCAGGCGCGTCATCGTCGCGTACGCGCAGTAACTCGGCCACGGCGTGTTCTCCGCGCCCAGCACGTAGGTGGGATCGTCCACCGCCTGCTGCGCAAACCAGTAGATCTCATCGGCGCCGGCCGCGATCTGCGGGATGTAGACGCGGGCGATCACCGCCGCCGCCTCGTCCGGCTTGATGTCGCGATGGCCCCACCAGCCTTCTTCGGTGTTCAGTACGGGCTTCCCGGGGTAGTTCCGGTCGCGCTCGGCAACCAGCTTCTTGATCGTGTCCACCTTTCCCTCGGGCAGCGACGGCAGCGTCATAGTGGTCCA
>DATKYA010000150.1:0-5739 GCA_035528775.1 Planctomycetota bacterium
GGTGTGCGCGTGATCGCCGCGACCAATCGCGACCTCAAGGAAGCCGTCCGCCGCGGCAACTTCCGCGAAGACCTCTTCTACCGGCTGAACGTCTTCCCGATCCACGTGCCGTCATTGCGGGAGCGCAAGGGCGACATCGCCCTGCTCACGCGGCACTTCCTGGAGCAGATCGGCCGCGACCACGCCGCCCGGCCCGTCGAGATCGATCCCGCCGCAATGAAGCTGTTGATCGAGTATTCCTGGCCCGGCAACATCCGGGAGCTTGAGAACGTCATCGAACGAGCCGCCATCCTCTCCTCAGGCGGCCCGATCACCGAAGAATACCTTCCCCGCGAAATCCACGCCGCCGTCTCCCGCCCAGCCAACCGAGGCATCTACGATCTCCCTTTCAAAACCGCCCGAAGCGCCTTCGAACGCGACTACGTCGAGCACGTGCTCAGCCGTTGCGAGGGAAACGTCGCCCGCGCCGCACGCATGGCCGGCATGTCCAGAGCTTACTTCTACGAAGTGCTCAGTAGATATGGGGTGCGGGTGAGGTAGAGGGTGTTCTTGACACGAAGGCACGAAGACACGAAGGAGCACGAAGAAGAAGGATGAAGAGGAGGGGATATGCTGGAGGCGGAGTAACCCGACGAATGGTTCGTGTGTTGAGGAAACCAAAGGATAGAAAGGTCTGGGGATGAACAGGTTCATCAAGAGATGGATCCAGTTGACCAAGAGCAATGCACCACATGAACCGATACCAGAAGACATCGAGAAGGTGGCTGCGGAGACCGTGGATGCGGCGTACAAGGTGCATACAACACTTGGCCCTGGACTCCTGGAGAACGTCTACGAGATTTGCCTGGTTCACGAGTTGGCACGAAGACGTATCAGAACTCAAAGACAGATCGACGTGCCTGTGGTGTACGATTCCGTTCGGCTGGAATCAGGCCTGAGGCTTGATCTTGTGGTTGATGGGCGGGTAATCGTGGAGATCAAGGCGGTGGAGGAAGTCTTGCCGGTCCATCTGGCTCAACTCGTCACCTACCTGAAGATCACGGGCTACCGCGTCGGGCTTCTAATCAACTTCAACGAAGTGCTGATCAAGGATGGGATGTACAGGCGTGTAAACTGAAGAGCGAGTGCCAAAGCATTCCGCTGTCAGCTCCTTTCCCCTCTTCGTGCTTCTTCGTGTTCCTTCGTGCCTTCGTGTCAAAATCACTCCTCAATAGTCTCATTTCTTCAGGAATTCCGTTACCACCTCCTCCAGCCCCACGCGGATCATGTGCACGGCGATCGCCGCGAGCAGGATCTCGACCACCTTCGAGAACGCCTTCGCCCCCTGTTTGGTGATGATCATCTCCACGCGGTGGCAGTAGCGGAAGACGCCCCACGTGATTCCCATGTTGAGGATGAGCGAGATGAGCGTGGGCACGAAGTTGCCGGGCCGGGCCGCGAGCACCAGCGTGGTGGTGAGCACTGCCGGGCCGGCGATCAGCGGCGAGGCGAGCGGGAAGATCGCAACGTCCTCCAGCGGCGCGCCCACCGCCGCCTTGCCCGCGATCAGCATGTGCGTTGAAAGCACCAGCAGGAGGATGCCGCCCGCGATGCGGAAGTCGGGCACCGTGATCCCCATGACCTCGAAGACGAGCCGCCCGCCGAACATGAACGCCAGCGCGATGCTGGTCGCCATCAGCACCGAGATGTTTGCCACGCGCCTGCGCTCAGGATCGGGAAGCCCCTCCGTCAGACCCACAAACAGCGGGATGTTCCCGATGGCGTCCGTAGCCACGAAGACCGGGATGAAGCTGAGGATGAAACTGTGGAGGAGATTACCCATTATTTTGGGGTTCGGTGTTTGGGGGTTCGGGAGTGGAAGAAGTGGACGAAGTGGACCAAGTGGACACGATGGCTCATGCCGCCAATTCCGCCTTTCCCCCCATCATCCCGTCTCCCCTCTTCCCATCACCCCATCCCCCCATCCCCCCATCCCCCCTCTTCCCTCACTTCTTCTGCTCCGCCTCGGCAGCCTGCTTGAGCCGGGCGGCTTCAGCGTAGTCCTTGGCGGCGTCCTTGTTGCCCTGCTTGTCGTAGAGCTCGGCGAGGTAGAGGAATCCGCCGAAGTGATTGGGCGCGATGCGTGTCATCTTCAGGTATTCGCGTTCCGCCATCTCGGGCTTGCCCGACTTCTCGTAGAGCTTGCCGAGCATCAGGCGGCTCTGCATGTAATTGGTGTCGAGGTTGACCGCCTTCAGGTAGTAGTCGAGCGCGGCGGCGTTGTCATTGTTCTTCTCGTACCACAATCCGAGGAAGAGATAGGCGTCGACGGGCCGCGGCTGCAGGTCGCGCAGATGCTCGGCGAGCTGCTTGCACTCGTCGTCGAACTTCTCGATCGCGGCCATGCAGGTGAGGGCATTGGAGAGGATGCGGATGGAATCGGGGGCCGCCTTCACCGCCTCGCGAACGCGTGCGAGCGCGTCGGAGTTGTTTTTCGCCTCGATGTGGATCATGGCGGCGGCGATCTGCAGCTCCGCCTTGCGCGAGCACAGCTCGATGCCGCGGTCCAGCCACTTGATTGCCTCGCCGGTCTCCTTCTTTTCGACGAACATGCCGCTCGTCTTCAGGATTCCGAGCACCGGCGGGTAGGCATCGGGAAACTGCCGCATCGCATCGAGGAAGATGTTTCCGGCATCTTCCAGCTTGCCCGCTTTGAGCAGGTTCGAGCCGTCCTCGATGAGCTTCACCAGCTTCGGGTCCGGTTCCTTCGCCTCACCGGCGAGAACGTGCCCGCTGGCAAGCAATCCAAACACCACAGCCAACAGCAGAGGTCTCATAGCATGCTCTTTCTGGTTGTCGGCTCGAGGAGTCACAGATGATCGCGCTGGTCCCCTTCCGCATCCTGGTTAGGCGCGGCTTTCTGCAGCGCCTTCAGGCGGCCGCCGACGAGAAATCCGATCGCCGTCAGCAACGCCGCAACGGCGACGAGGATCCCGATCAGGGTTTTCAGCCTGGTTCGGTTCACCGCCACGCTCCATCGGTTTCGCGCCCGACACTTCGATTAGCGGCATTGACGAGCTTTCAGTGTATCCATCATGGCGGCAATATTCAAGGAAGAATACCGGCCCGCGAATGCCTCCCCCGCGGCCCGGTCAGTTTCGGCCGCGCATTTTCCCAAGACAAAAGATTGACAACGAGGGCGAATGGGGGTATAATTCTAGTATAGTTATCCTTGCAAGGCCGGAGATCGTCCGTACTCGGAAACTGAAGGGGTTTTGTTTTCCTCCGGCTTTCACGTGAAAAACCCCGGCACCCATTTTTCGTGAGCGTGCAGTAATGGCCAACGACTCGATCCTGTCCGCACTGTCGAACGAGTTCAGAAAAGCAAGCCCCGACCATCTGCGTGCACTCATCGAGCTGCACGAGGCCCAGGCCACGGTGCCCTACATCGTGCACTACTGCCCGGACCGAATCGGCGGGCTGGCGGAACTGCAGGTGATCGCCATCCTCGATCGCTATCGCGAGCTGGCAAGCATGTGGTCACGCAAGCGCCAGATCCTCGACGCGATGGAGACCAACGGGATCCTCACCGACGAGCTGAAGCAGAAGGTGGAGGCGTCGCTCGACCGCTGGGAGCTGGAAGACCTCTTCCTCCCGTACCGGGGGCGCCGCCGGTCGAAGGCGATCACCGCCAAGGAGCGCGGCCTTGAGCCGCTCGCCGATCTCTTGTGGAATCAGCAGGGCGAGCAGCCCCTTGAGGAGCTCGTCGCCCCGTTCATCGACCCCGAGAAGAAAGTGGAGAACGCCGACGAAGCGTTCGACGGCGCCGTCAACATCATGTCCGAATGGATCGCGCTCAACCCCAGCGCCCGCCGCACCGTGCGGCAGTTCATCTGGGATACCGCCAAGCTCGAATCCAGGCTCGCACCCGAGCGCGAAGGCCAGGCCAGCGCCAAGTACGAAACCTATCACAACTTCTCCGAGCCACTGCGCTCCATCCCCTCGCACCGCCTGCTCGCCATCCGCCGCGGCGTGAAGGAACGATGGCTGCAGTTCGCCATCACCGTCGACCGCGAGGCCATCCTCGCCAGGCTCCGCGAGCAGTTCATCATCAATCCGGAATTCCCCGGCAAGGACGTCGTGGACAAGGCGGTGGTGACCGCCTTCGACCGCCTCATGTGGAAGACCATCAGCAGCGAGCTGCTCACGTCGGTGAACGAGCGTGCGGACGCGGAGGCGATCGACATTTTCTGCAAGAACCTTCGCAGCCTGCTGCTGATGCCGGCGGCGGGGCGCGTGCCGGTGCTGGCGATCGAGGCGGCGTCGAAGCCCGAAGTGCGCGTGGCCGCGATCGATGCCGACGGCGCGTTCGTCGAAGCCGCGTCGATCTTCCCCGGCCCGCAAGACGCCAAGCCCGAGGAATCAGCCGCCACCCTCCAGGCCCTCGTCGAGAAGCACAACCCCGTCGCCATCGTCGTCGGCAACGGAGCCGGCAGCAGGGCCACCGACGATTTCGTCCGCACCTTCCTCAGGCAAACGTATCCCGACCCGGCCGTCCGCAAGATCGCCCGCGTCGTGGTGAACGAATCGGGCGCGAACATCTACTCCGGCTCCGGGATCGCGAAGGAAGAGCTGAAGGACGTCGACGCCCCCACCCGCTGCGCGGTCACCATCGGCAGGCGATTCCAGGACCCGCTCGCCGAGATGGTCAAGGTCGATCCGCGAGCGGTCGGCGTGGGGCAGTATCAGCACGACGTCGACCAGCGGCGGCTGCGCGACAAGCTCCACGGGGTGGTCGAATCGTGCGTCAACTACATCGGCGTGGACCTGAACACCGGCTCGTTCTCGATGCTCAGCTACGTGTCGGGCTTCAACCGCGGCACTGCCCGGCGGATCGTCGAGCATCGCCAGTTGCACGGGCCGTTCGCGAGCCTCGCGGCGATCAAGGAAACCCCCGCCGTCAACGAGTCCGTTTTCCGCCAGGCCGCCGGATTCCTCAGGGTGAAGTCGGACGAGCCGCTCGAGAACACGTTGATCCATCTCGATCACTATGAACTGGTCCGCAAGATGGCGGCCGAGCTCAACAGCGACGTGGGCACGCTGCTGGGCGACCGCGAGCTGGTGAAGACGATCGACGCCGACAAGTATGCGACGGGCGAGATCGGCCCGCTGGCCATTCGCAAGATCCTGCGCGAGATACGCAATCCCGCTCACGACCCGCGCCGCCGCCCCGAGAAGGCGCACCTCGACGATTCCGTCTCCGGCCTCGACGACCTCAAGGACGGCATGCTGCTCGAGGGCACCGTGACCAACGTCACGAACTTCGGGGCGTTCGTCGACATCGGCGTGCACCAGGACGGCCTCGTGCACGTGTCGGAGCTCGCGGCCAACTACGTGCGTGATCCGAACGACGCGGTGAAGATCGGCGAGGTGGTGAAGGTGAAGGTGCTGAACATCGATCACGAGCGGCACCGGATCAGCCTGAGCATCAAGCAGGCCCAGCCGAGGGCCGAGCAGCAGCCGGCCCAGCCGAAGCGCCGCAAGGCCAAGGGCGACCGCCGGCCCGCCGCAGCTAGGCCCGGTCAACCCGGCCAGCCCGCCAAGCCCGATGAGAAAGTTGATCGCCGGCCCATCACGCCCGACGACATCAAAAAGCTCATGCAGAGGCTGGCGACGAGGTGATCGGTGTGAGCCAAAGGAGCATGACCGGATAAGATGGCACTATCAGATGACAATAGATGACCTGTTCAGCAAGTTGGA
>DATKYA010000151.1:0-6245 GCA_035528775.1 Planctomycetota bacterium
GCACATCGCGGCGTTCAGCCTGCTCGAGATGCTCGTGGCCCTCGCGCTGATGAGTATCCTTGCGGGATCGCTCTACCGGAGCTTCTCGGTGGGCTTTCGCTGCCGGACACATGCGGAAGCGGCCATCGCGCCGGCCCGGGCCGCCGCACTCGCGTTGGAGCCGCTGCACAGGGACGTTCAGTCCGCGCTGCCACCATCCGGGATCCTGGCCGGCGCCTTCATCGGGCAGGACGGCGAGGCAGACGTCTCCGCCGCCGCTGCCGACATGCTCTCATTCTTCGCGATGATCGAGAGCGCGGCGCAGGACGGGCCGGTGATTCGCAAGGTCGAGTTCAGCCTCGTCGCCGGCGCCGACGACGTGCTCACTCTCGTCCGGCGCGTCACCACCAACCTCCTGGCTCCCGAGACGCCGGAGACGGTTGAAGACGTGTTGTGCCGGAACGTGATTTCGTTCAACCTTCGGTACTACGACGGGACCGATTGGCTCGACAGTTGGGACTCGACGGTTCGCGACAACGCCCTGCCCTTGGCAGTGGAGGCAACGATTGCCATATGTAGGGGCGGGTCCCCGTGCCCGCCCTCCGTCCGCCGCAGCGATTCGGCATCTGCCGACGAGCAGGCGTACCGGATCACGCGGGTGTTCCCGCTGCCGTGCGGCACGGCGCCCGCCGGCGATATCACGGTCGAGTCCCCCTCGCCGTAGGGCCGAGCCTTGTGTTCGCCCTCTTGACGGAATCGATTATGCTGATCTTCGTACCACATCCCGGCAGGAAACGGATCAACGGCACGGTGCTGATCGTGGCGATGTGGATCGTTGTCGTTCTCGCGGGGCTTGTGCTGGTGTTCGGCCGGAGCATGCGTGTGGAAATGGCGGCATCGGCAAATCACGTGGCCGCCCTCCAGGCCGATGCCATCGCGCAGGGCGCGCTCCAGTTCGTCCTGGCGGAGGTCGACGGCACAAGCGGCGTCTACACAACCGATCCCGCCGCCTGCGAAGCCGTGCAGGTGGGCGACGGCCTCTTCTGGATCCTCAACCCCAGCTTTGACGACGACCGCAACTGGTGCTTCGGAATCCGTGACGAATCTTCGAGAATCAACATCAACACCGCCACCGACGACGTGCTCCTCAAGCTCCCCGGAATGAACGCCGAGCTTTCCGCATCCATCGCCGACTGGCGCGACGCGGACAGCGACATCTCGCCCGGCGGCGCCGAAAACGAATACTACCTCCTGCTCGCCGATCCCTACTACTGTAAGAACGCCGGCTTCGAGGCCGTCGAAGAACTGCTGCTCGTCAAGGGAATGTCCGCGGATTTGCTGTTCGGGGAAGACGCCAACCGCAACGGCGTGCTCGATTCCAATGAGAATGACGCATCCGATGCCGATCCGCCTGACAACCGCGATGGCCACCTCGACCGCGGTCTGTTCGACTACCTCACCATCTACAGCAGGGAGCCGAACTTGAGCAGCTCCGGCCAGCCGCGCGTCGACGTGAACGACACGAACATGCAGGCACTGTCGGGCGTCCTCCGCAGCGCGATAACGAATGACCGGTATTTCCAGGTGATGGACCGCGTGCGCAGCGGGCGGCCATTCCGCAACATCTTCGACTTCTACTTCAAGACCGGCCTGACCTCCGCCGAATTCGCACAGGTCGCCGACCAGCTCACCACCTCGCGCGACCGCATGCTGGCCGGCCGCGTGAACGTGAACACCGCCCCGCGGCAGGTGCTGCTGTGCCTGCCCGGGCTGGAGGAAAGCGACGTCGACGCCCTGATCGCACACAGGCAGGCGTCAGTCTCCGACCTCACCGGCATCGCCTGGGTCGCCGACGTCCTGCCGCGCGAGAAGGCCCTGGCGATCGGCGACACCATCACCGACCGGTCGTACCAGTTCTCGGCCGACATCGTGGCCGTGAGTGGGAATGGCCGCGCGTTCCGCCGGCACCGGGCGGTCGTCGACGCGACCGCTTCTCCGCCCCGCGTGCTCTGCTGGAAAGACCTGACGCACCTGGGCTGGCCGCTCGATCCCGAGATTCCCGCGTCGCTGCGGGCCGGGAAGACGCCGGCCACGTTCACCGTCTCCTCAACCACGGGAGGACGCTGATGGCACTGCTTGGGCGCAGAATGCTGGGCTTGGCGATGGAGGAGCGGCGCATCATTGCCGCCGAGGTGCAGCTCTCGGGCCAGCGGGCCGAGCTGCGCCGAGCTGCCGAGTTCAACTTCCCCCAGGGCGTATCGCTCGACGATCCGCAACCGCTCGGCAAGGCGCTCGGCGAGTTCCTCCGCGGCCACCGGTTCTCCGCGAAGACTGCCGTGATCGGCGTGCCCGCACGATGGCTGCTGTCGAAGGAAAAGGCATTCCCCCCGGCCAACGCCAGCTCGCTTTCGTGCGACCGCGAGGTCGCCATGATCCGGCTCGAGGCCGAGCGCAGCTTTGCAACCGATCTCGACGATCTGCTGCTCGACTACGCGAACGGTCGCGAGACGCCCCACCGGAGCGTCTCTACACAGGGCAACGGCCCGCGTATACTCGTGATGGCGCTCTCGCGGGACAAGGGCGACCGGCTCACCGCCATGTTGCTCGCGGCGGGGCTGAAGCCCAAGGCCCTCACCGCGTCATCGATGGTGCTCGCGGCGGCCCTGCGGCCGGCGTCGCCGTCGTCCATCGTGCTGGCGGTGAGGCCCGGCCACGTGGAAGTCTGCATCCGGTCGGGCGGCAGGTTCAGGGCGGTGAGGCACCTGCCCGTGGCGGTGCCTGCCAATGCCGGGGCACAGGCGACCGCTCCAGCAGGCTGGGGCCGCACCGTGGCAGACGAGATTCGCCGCCTCACGGTGGTGCTGCCGCAGGACGACGCGGACGCCGCACCGGAGGTACTGGTCGTGTGGAACGGCGCAGGCATGGCCCCGGATGACCTCGACGGGCTGGGCGCCCCGCTTTCGCTGGAAACCGACCTGAGCAGCGGCCTGCCCGATCTCGGCATTGTGCCGTCGCCGGACGTCGAGGACGATTGCTCCGCGGTCGTCGCGGCGGCGGCGCTGGCCCTTGCGGGCGCACGAAACGGCGGAAACGGAAGGCGCCTCCCGGTCGATTTCATCCACTCCCGCCTCGCGGCCCGCGGGAAGACCCGGCTCGGCCGGCGCATCGCGTTGATAGGCGCCGCCGCACTGGTTGCACTGGGCGCCGTCGGTTTCCTCTTCGCCGGCTGGCGCCGCTCCGAACGCGAACTGGCCGATCTCCGGGCACGCCTCGACACAATGAAGCCCGACGTGGAGGCCGCTCGCTCGATCGTGCAGCGAATCGCACTCGCACGAGGCTGGACCGATCGGCGGCCCCGATTCCTCGAGCCGCTGCGCGAGCTGTCACTGGCGTTCCCCAGCGACGGCGGCATCTGGGTCACCAACATCGCGATGCGCGAAGACATGCGCACCGTCGTCTCCGGGAAGTCGGCCGACAAGCAGACGGTGCTCGACACGCTCGACCGCATCCGTGCGACCGAGCCGGTCGCCGGCAGGCGGGCATTTTCCAACGTGAAGCTGGTGTACATGCGCGACGCGGGTGCGACCACCCGCGAGATCGCCTTCTCCATGTCGTTCGATTTCTCGTACAAGGAGTGAATCCCGTGGTCCTCGCCCGGCGAGAACGATACATCGCCATCGCAATGCTCGCGGTGCTCGTGGTACTGCTGCTCGACAGGCTCGCCCTCACGCCGCTGCAGAACCGCTCGGAAGCAATGGCAGCCGAGCGGCAGCGCGTGCAGGCCGGCATCGACAGCGGCCGCGTGCTGCTCGAACGCAGAAGGCAGCTTTCGAGCGAGTCGCAGCGCCTGCTCGACGCCGGCCTCGACCGCCTCCCGGCCGAAGCCGAGAGCAAGGTGCTGCACGCCGTTCGGAACTGGTCGCAGGAGGCCGGCTTCGCACTGTCGTCCCTCCGGCCCGAGCGCGTGGCGAAGAAGGGCGGCCTGCAGGAGATCACCTTCCAGGCATCGGGCACCGGATCGATGAACGCCGTGGCGGAATTCCTGTGGCGGCTCGAAGGTTCCTCGCTGCCTGTTCGAGTGGCCGAGCTGCAGCTCGGCACCCGCAAGGAGGGCACCGACGATCTCACGCTCCAACTGCGCATCTCCGCGCTCTGCCGGCTGCCGGACGACCCGAAATCGTCCGCCACAGCCGCCGCATCGGCCAAGACCAAAGGTGGAAACAATGACTGATCACCGCATCACGTTTGCATGCCTGCTGCTCCTGTGCCTCGGATACGCGCCGGCGTACGGCGAGGAGCAGCAACGCAGCACCCCCTCGTGGGAAAAGTACAGGGTCATCGTCGAGCGGAACATCTTCCTCCGCCA
Organism: Planctomycetota bacterium; assembly: GCA_035528775.1. Lineage (GTDB taxonomy): Bacteria > Planctomycetota > PUPC01 > JABMSA01 > JABMSA01 > DATKYA01. The sequence continues at coordinate 4,346 of DATKYA010000151.1, forward strand.
GCGCTCGAGCTACAGCAGCCGGCCGGAGTTTACGCACATGCCGGCGATGCCTGTGGACAGCCCGGAATCGCGTGTCGTCCTCACGGGGATCGTCCGCCAGGGCAGCGAATACATCGCATTCCTCGAGAATACCCGCACCGGTGTCACGTTGCGGGTGGCGGCCGACAGCCCCTACGCCGACGGCCGCGTCGCCCGGATCGAGCTGGATCACATCGAGTACGAGAAGGATGATCAGACCGTGAAGATAGCGGTGGGCAGCAACCTGCGGGGCGAGTCCGCCGCCAGCCCGGTGTCGTCTTACGGCGAGCGAACCGAGCTGCTCCAGGGCGAAAGCACCGCACCGTCCGGCGAGGCGCCCGCCGAAAACGCCAGCGCCTCCATACAGCCGGGGGCCGCTGGTCCTGCTGTCACCGTACCCACCGCCGCCGGTGCACCCAGCGACGAGGCTTCCATCCTCGAACGGCTGCGTCAACGACGGCTGAAGGAGTTGAACGGAAAATGAACCATACACACACCAGCGAGCCTCGAGTGGGACTGAGCCGGCGCCTGCCGCTGCCTTCATTCGTGCTTTCCACGATAGTTCTTGCCATGGCGTTTGCCCTGTGCATGGGTCCCATCGTCAGCCATGCCTTTGCGCAGGACGAGCCTGCTCCGCCGGTACTGGAGGATGAGCTTGGCCCTCCACCGCCGCCAGGAGATCAGGATGAGCCTCCGCTTCCGCCTGCCGATGACCAGAACCAGCCCGCGCAACCGGCTGCAGAACTCGAGGCGCCCGCTCAGGCTGCAGCGGAACCAGGCGAGCCCGGGCAGCCCGCTGCAGAACCGGATGAATTCGCTCAACCTGGAGCAGACCAGGAGCAAGCCGCCCCTCCCGAAGCGGCGGAAGAACCCGAGCGGCCGCCTCAGCCCGCGGCGGACGCGTCCGGTGGCATCGTCCTCAACTTCAAGGACGCCACCCTCGACGCCGTGCTCGAATACCTCTCCGAGGCAGCCGGCTTCGTGGTGGTCAAGGATATCACTGTCCTGGGGCGCATCACCGTCATCAGCCAGCAGCCGGTCAGCGCCGAAGAAGCCGTGGGGCTGCTGAACACCATCCTCAAGGACAAGGGCTACATGGCGGTCCGCATGGGCCGCACGCTGAAGGTCGCGCTGCTCAGCGACGCCAGGAAGGCCAACCTCCCCGTCCGCTCCGGAAACGACCCCGAGGCCATCGTGCCCAGCGACAGCTTCATCACGCAGGTCATCCCCCTGCGGTACGTCGACGCGGCGAAGCTGAAACAGGACCTCGCCAGCCTCATCTCCACGTATGCCGATCTGTCGGCGAATGCCGCCAGCAATTCGCTCATCCTCACCGATACCGAAGCGAACATCCGGCGCATCGTGGAGATCGTGCAGGCGCTCGACACGCACCTGGGGACCGTGGCCGACATCAAGGTCTTCCAGCTCCAGTACGCCAATGCGACCAGCGTGGCGAAACTGATCAACGACGTCTTCAAGGAGGAAACGACGACCCAGCAGCAGACGTCGCCCTTCGGAGGCGGCTCCCGGCGCTTCCGGATGCCCGGCGGCGAAGAATCATCCACGTCGAGTGACGACCGCCGCAAGGAGAAGGTGGTTGCCTCCGCCGACGACCGCACCAACACCGTCGTCGTCAGCGCCTCCACCGAGGTACTCAAGGTGATCGAAAGCATGATCCGCGAGCTCGACTCGAATCCATCCGCCGAGCAGGCCGTACTCATCTACCGGCTCAAGAACGCCAAGGCGGCGAATCTCGCGAAGGTCCTCAACGACCTCTTCACCGTGCGCAGCAGCACCGGGCAGACGACGTCCGGAGCGTCGCGCGGGCAGTCATCCCAGGGCCCGGGCGGATTCATCAGCCGAATGATGGCACAGCAGGGGG
>DATKYA010000152.1:0-3826 GCA_035528775.1 Planctomycetota bacterium
AAGAACGTGCGCGACTTCCTCGATTCACTCGGCAAGCTGCCGAAGAAGGTCTGGACCGAGAACATCGTGATTTCACTTAGAAACGAGAATGAACTATTGGTATCATTGCTGTTGCGGATATGAGACGATAGACGGCGTAGGCGAACCTTGTGTTCGCCCTCGTGAAGTGCAGGGCGAACACAGGCGACCGGCACGGTCGCACGCCCCTACAGATAGCTGCAAGGAGAACAGAATGGTTTGCCCAGCACGCACAACAATCAGATCCTGGCTGCTGATTGCGCTTGCGATGGCGGTATTCGCCGGATGGCGCGCGCCGGCACGCGCAGCGGATGAGGCTGGGCAGAAGCGTCCCGCTACGGCAGCGGATGCATCGGAGAACAGCGAATCCGCCGAACAGGTTCAACAGCCCGAGGATGAACCCGCCGAAGCGGCGCAGCAACCGGCAGACGGCGAGGCGGTCACAGACGTGCAGCCGCCCGCCGATGCCGATCACCCCGCGGCGGCGGCGGAGAAGCCGGCCGAAGCCGATTCCACCGAGAAGCCCCCCGCCACCCCCGAGACAGATACCACCGACGACGGCAGCCGCAATCCGTTCGACGTCGGCGCCCAACTCCTGCGCGACATCAAGGCCAAGCAGGAAGAGAAGAACGCTCCCCGGCCCGCGCCATCCCAGAAACTCCCCGAGCTGCCCATCATCAAGATGACCGGCGTCATGATCGTGGGCGACAACAGGATGGCTACCGCCGAAGTCGAATCGTACGGGACCATCACCGTGGTCAAGGGCGATCGGTTTGCCCTGCGGCTGAAAAGCAGGCAGGAGCCGTTCCGGTTCACTGTCACCGACATCGAGGAGCGGCAGATGACGATCGTCACCGACGAGGGAACGGAAATCCGGGCCGTCTTCAAGTAGTTGGATGGTTCAAAGTAGGGGCGGACGGTGTCCGCCCCAGGGGCACACGCCGTGTGCCCCTACATGTTTGAACACTGACCAGTGAGGGCATCCAGATGAGAAAACTAGTGGTGATCGTTCTCGCAGGTCTGATCCTGTTCGCGGGGTGCAAAGGCGCTCCCGAGAAGAAGCCCGAGACGTCGCAGCCGAAGAAGACGTCGTTCCTCCATTCGCCGCCCCCGAAGGAAACGAAGGCGCGCTGGGTAGTCAACGTGGGAGATACTTCGCCGGGCGCCGCGATTCCGGCGCAGCCGAAGCCGGCCGACGTTGCCGCCGGCAAGCCAGCCGTGCCGCCCGTCGGTGCTCCTGCCGAATCGGCCGAACCCGCCCAGGCCGAACCCGAGCAGGAGCCGGCCGAACCGGCGGAAGCGCGCGAGGAAGACCGCGTCATTGTGAAGGCCGGCGATGAGGCCGCCCCGGACGATGTAGGGGCGGACGGCGTCCGCCCGGGGGGCACACGCCGTGTGCCCCTACAGGAGGACGCACCGGCGGAAGCGGCTGAAGCTGCGGCCGAAGCAGCCGCTGACGACCAACCCCCGCCGCACCCGGGCGTGGAAGAGCTCGGAGCCGCCGGCCAGATCGCCGTGTTCGACTTCAAGGACACCCCGATGCCCGACGTCCTCAAGGTCTTCACCACCCTCACCGGGATGAATGTCGTCGCCAGCAGCACGGTGGCAAACCTCAAGATCACGCTGTTCCTCAAGGACGTCAGCCCCCGGGCAGCCCTCTCCACGATGTGCAAGCTCTACAACCTGTGGTTTACCGAAGACGAGAACGTGATCCGCGTGATAACGGCGGAGGAGTACGGCAAGGAGCTGATCATCCGCCGCGACGAGAAGACCGTCGTCCTCACGCTGAAATACGCATCCGTGCTTGGCGTGGCCGACACGATCGCGAAGCTGATGGGCGACAGCGTGGTCTACGAGCAGCCGGAGGAATTCGCCAGCTACGGCCACGTGGGCACAGAAGCCGGCCGGGCAGCCGGCGGCGGAGCCGGATCCGGCACCGGAACATCCTACCGCTCGAACACGACCTATAGCGACTATGGCTACGGCGCCGGCCGGTCTGCCCCCCAAACTGGCTTCGAGAAAGGGCTAACATCCACCAAGATCGAAGCCCTCGAACGCGCGGGCGTCAAACCCGGCGGAGAAGGGGCGCCCCAGGCCGAGATCCTCAAGGACATCAAGCAGGAGCGGCCCCTCGCACACATAGCGGTCTTCCCGCGCAACAACTGCCTGGCCGTCCGCTCCGTCGACGCCCAGCTCCTCGAGCAGATCACCAAGCTCGTCAAGGAGCTCGACACGGTGACCACCCAGGTGCTGCTGGAAACCAAGATACTGGAGATCTCGCTCACTGGCGGCTTCAGCTCGATGTTCGACCTTACCATCAGGAACGATCATCCGCAGGGCGCACCCGGCACCGACAAGCACGACGCGGGCGTCGGCAACTTCCAGCCGCTGAGCAGCCCCACGATGGCCTACACGTTCATCGATCAGAGCGTGCGGGCGCGGATGCACCTCATGGAGGAAGCCGGCCGCGTGCGCGAGATCGCGTCGCCCCTGATCCTCTGCGCCAACAACGCACCCGGCCTGTTCTTCGTGGGCGAGGAGCGCCCCATCACCGTCAACTGGGAATATGAAGTTCGCGACTACGGCAGCGCCACCGGCACCACCTCCCGCGAGACCACCCGACCCGTCGTTGTCATCAGGGACATCGGCATGCGGGTCTCAGTCTCGCCCAGCATCAACGACGACGGCACCGTCACAATGCGGCTGAGCACCGACATCTCCACCGTCAACCAGGGCGGAGCCACCATCGACGTCGTCGATGCAAACAACCAGGTGCGCAAGCTGAGCATCGACACGGTAAACACGTCGAACGTGGACAGCATCATCATCGCGAAAGACTCGAACACGCTGGCCCTCGGCGGACTGATCCAGGAGCGCGACTCGCGAGTCGAGCGCAAGGTGCCCATCCTCGGCAGCATCCCCGTGATCGGCTTCTTCTTCAAGCGAATGGAGCTCGAGAAATCCAAGACCGAGATCGTCATCCTCATCACGCCCCACATCATGATGTCGCCCACGGTCGCCGAGACCGTTTCTTCCGAGACGCTTGGCGAGTTGTCCGACCACCCGTACATCAAGCAGGGCCGCAAACACGTGGTGACGTATGATGAAGATACCGACAAGCTGAAGGCAACCAGCGGCAGCAAGACGCAGCGCGGCAAATGAACCCGCGGCAGGGCCCCCCCGCTGTAGGGGCGTGCGACCGTGCCGGTCGCCGGTGTCCGCCCCACCCCTCCGGTGGAGGTCTATTGCGTTGTAGGGGTGGACGATGCCCGCCTCAAGGGCACACGCCGTGTGCCCCTACATGATGGTGAGTACACCCGTTTTCAGGGGAACCGACGTGGAGGCCAAGCTTGAGAGAGCCATCTTCCGACTGCTGTCGAAAGCAGGCGCTTTCTCGGAAACGGACTATCCGGCTCTCAGCGCGGCGGCCCGGCGAGCGCGCCGCACACTGATGGAGCACCTGATAGCCGAAGGCAGGATCTCCGAAAACGATATGGCGTTCTGTACGGCGGAAACGTGCGGGCTGGAGTTCGAGGATATCGAGCCTGACACCCTGCCGCGGGAGTTGACCAAGGAAGTGCCAGCCGCCCTGGCCGCGCGCAGCCGCGTGATCCCGGTTCGCGTGCAGGACGGCACACTGTGCGTGGCCGCGGCCGAGCCGCTGGCGCCGTCCGTGCTCGAAAACCTGCGCCGCGTTTCCAGCAAGCGCGTGGTCATGCACATCACATCCGCTACCGCCATCGCCGAAGGGATCAGAATCCTCTACGGCCAGACGGTGATGGACGCCCAGCAGCACGACGCCGCCGCC
>DATKYA010000153.1:0-23887 GCA_035528775.1 Planctomycetota bacterium
GGCGATGAATCGACCTCAACGATCAGCTTGTTTGCCTTCACGCCTACCACGCGCGTGTGCCGCACCACATCGCCGTCGACCACCTTGCGCCACACGGTGTAGACCTCCATGTGCTCAAAATCGTGGCCGAGGGCCGAATCCTTGAGCATCCGGCTCAGGACGTCGGACAAACGCTCGGGTTTTGGCATGCGTGCAGTCCCTTGCAAGGACGCGCGGAAGATGGGCAGGCAATAGTGGCCAGCCCCTACTAGTCTTCCGTGCTCACGGGCATCACCACATAGAGGTAATCGTCGCCAGCCTTCAGCACGGCGGGCTTGTCCTTGTCCTTCAGCTCGATGCGGACTGATTCACCCTTTGCAACCTTGAGCATGTCGAGGATGAAATCGGGGTTGAACCCGATCTTTATCGGAGAGCCGGAATACTCAATGGTGCGTTCCACCTTGGCTCCGCCGCGCTCGGGCAAACGTGCGGTGAGGACCATCTTGTCGTCAGCAAACTGAGCGCGAACAGATCGCGACTCGTCGCCGGTGAGCACCGCCGCCTGCCGCACGGCCGACGTCAGCAGTGCCACGTCGATCGTCGCGATCTTGTCGTTATCGCGGGGGATCACGTCTTCGTAGTTCGGATAGCTGCCCTCGACGAGCTTGCTCGTGATCACGCCATTCCCGCTCTTGATGATGATGAAGCTTTCCTCGAGCTTCAGCTTCACGGGCTCTTCCGCTTCGTCGACGAGCCTGCCGATCACATCGAGCGCCTTCAGCGGCAGGATGCCACGGAAGCCCACATCTTCAGGGAGCTGCACTTTCCTCTTGATCCACGCCAGGCGGTGGCCGTCGGTGCCGACCATATGCGCGGTCCCTTCCTTCACGGTGAACAGCACGCCGTTGATGGCGAACCGCATGCTCTCGCGAGCCGCGGCGAACGCCGTGTGCGAGATCATCTCGGCCAGGATCGGACCGTCGATCTCCACGTGGTCGCCCTCAAACTCCGGCACGTCGGGGTATTCCTCGGGATCGAACCCCTTCAGATCGTATTCGGCTCCTTCGTAGGTGACCTTGAACTCAAGACCATCGCCCGACTCGAACTTCGAGATGCTTTCGCCCGCTTCGCGAAGAATCTGGGTGAGTTTCGCGGCGTCAGCCAGGATCACGCCTTCCTTCGCCACTTGGACGTCGGGCACAACGTATCGCATGCCCACTTCCAGGTCGGTGCCGGCGAACTGCACGTGCCCATCACGCGCATCGATCAGGACGTTCTGGAGAATCTCCCGCGGGCTCTTTCCGGGGATCACCGTGCTCACGAGCTGGAGCGCCGAGTAGAGCTGCTTGGAATTGCACTCGAACTTCATTGCGTTCTTCCTCTGCTTCTATGATTGGTTTCTTGAAGAAAAGTCTTCGTAGTAGTAGTAAGGGTTGTGATTATGTGGACAACCGGAGGACAACGCTCCGCAACGTCTTGTACCTGCACGACTTCGGACGAACCGGCCGGCCCGGAATGGTGGGGGTGACTTGTTGCTCCGGGTGTAGATAACGGGCCGTCTTGTCCACACCTGTCCACACGGGCGACGTCTCCGGCGGACTTGTGCACAATGCTCCGCCCACGTTGTGCAACGGAAACGAGAAAGCCAAGAACAATGAACCCACCACTAATCCACATCGTCATGTTCACTGCTTTCCTGAGTTCTTTCGCAACTCTTCGGTGATTTTCTCGACCGTGGCGGAGAGGAACGTGTCGCTGCGGAGTTGGCCTTCGATCTTGTCGCAGGCGTGCATGACGGTGGTATGATCCCTGCCGCCGAAGTACCCGCCGATCTGTTCGAGCGAGTAGTTGGTAAGCTTTCGAGCGAGGTACATGCACACTTGGCGCGGGTGGGCTATCGCCTTGGACCGGCGCTTCGACTGGAGGTCGGAAAGCTTGATCTTGAAGTGCTTGACGACGGCGTTCTGGGTGTCTTCGATGCTGATCGTGCCGCGCTCGCGGTCGAGCGAATCGGCGAGAGCGGCCTTGCACACCGAGAGGTCGATGCGCTTGCGCATCACGTCGCTGTAGTTGATCACCTTGATGATGGCGCCTTCGATCTCGCGGATATTGCCGGGGACGGATTCGGCGATATATCGGACGACGTCTTCGGGAAACTCGCAGCCGCGCATCTGGGCCTTCTTGTGGATGATGGCCATTCGCGTCTCGAAGCAGGGCGGGCTGAGCTTGGTAACGAGGCCCCACTTGAAGCGGGAAACCAGCCGCTCCTGGATGGTCGGGATTTCCTTGGGAGGGCTGTCGCAGGTGAGGATGATCTGTTTCTGGGCGTTGTAGAGGGCGTTAAATGTGTGGAAGAACTCCTCCTGCGTGCGGTCGCCCTTCGACAGGAAATGGATATCGTCGATGAGCAGTACGTCCACGTGCCGGTAGCGGAAGCGAAAGTTCTCGATGTCACCGTGGCGCACGGCCGAGATGAACTGGTTCATGAAGCTTTCGCAAGAGAGGTAGAGGATCCTGGGGCGGGGGTTTTTTTCGAGCAATGTATGGGCGATAGCCTGGATGAGGTGGGTTTTGCCCAGGCCTACCGAGCCGTGCATGAAGAGGGGGTTGTAGGCTTGGCTGGGAGCTTCGGCCACGGCCAGTGCGGCGGCATGAGCGAGATTGTTGCACGGGCCGACGACGAAATTGCTGAAGATGTATTCGTCGTGGAGTTGCATGGCATCGAGGGATGCGGGGCGTCGCGGCTCGCGGTCAGGATTCGGCTCGCGACTTGCACGCGTGCTTATGGCCGGGCGAGCAGGCTCCATCGGCAGTGCCAAGGGCGGCAGTGCTTCCTCAGGCTGAAGCGTGAACAGCACTTCCACCGTGTCGCCGGTCACCAACTTCGCCGAGTCCCTGATCACGTCCGCATAGTGCGTCTGCAGCCAATCGCGGAAGAACGCATTGGGCACACGCAGATGCAACTGGTGATTCGATAGGTCGACGAACCGGATATTCGGGAACCACGTATTGAACTGCTGCTTTCTGACACGGCTTTCAGCCTCGGTGAGAATCGAATTCCATACGAGCTGATCGGAAGACATGAGATCCCTCTGTGCCGAAAGTTATCCACAAGTTATACACAATTTGAGTACGGTGTGGCGATCATTGGGGATGGTCGCTCTCAACCGTAGACGGTCGGACCATGCCATGGGCAGGCCATGTAAGAGGCCGTAACTCCATGTGGCACAGGCACTTATGAACGCGCGTCAACGGCCGGCTAGGAGGGGAAGAACGACCGCATGTGACGCCGTGAATTGTCTATGGAATATGCCCGCCGGAAGACGGAGTTATTCACACACAACTTGGTCCGATTAGTCGAGCGTAATCTTACCACAATTGCTCTCGCAGGTCAATGGGGTAAATTTCTTTTTACGTGCTTTTCCCGCGGGGATTCGCCGTAAGATGTGTTGCCACACCAACTTTCCGCGTTAAGATTTTTTTTCAAGTTTGTGGAGAATTGTGACGATATTAAGAGTTTCGCCTCGCACTTGCCGGCGAGCGCGGAACGGAAGAAGAATGCCACGAAGGTAAGAAGGCCACAAAGGCCACGAAGAAGAGAAAGAATGAAGAGAGGACTGGTAACGTCGTTTGCCATCACCTCATCATCCCATTGTCCATCTTCTTCGTGTCCTTCGTATCTTCGTGGCTTTCTTTCGGAGGTCAGCGCATTTTGAGCGTGCAGAGGGCGAGCACGGCGAAGAATACGGAGACGATCCACAAGCGCACTGTCACCTTCGTCTCGGCGGTGCCCTTGTGGAGCATGTTGTGATGGAGGGGAGCTCGGAAGAAGACTCGGCGGCCCAGCAGCTTGAAGCCGATGTTTTCCTGGATAAAGGAGCTGGCTACCTCGATGACGAATAGCCCTCCCGCGATGACGCACGCCACCTCCTGCTTGCTGATCACGGCGATTGAGCCGAGCATTCCGCCCAGGGCCATCGAGCCGGTGTCGCCCATGAACAGCGTGGCGGGGTGCGCGTTGAACCACAGGAACCCAACGCCCGCCCCGGCGATTGCGCCGGTGAGCACCATCAGCTCGCCGGATTCCTTCAGGCCGTAGGCGGCGGTGCCGCCGTCGACGTGCGGGAAGAACTGGAAATACTCGGCGAAGTCGACGCGGCCGGTAATGTAGCCGAGCGCGCCGAGCACCAGCGCCACGAGGATCACCGGCATGATCGCCAGGCCGTCCATTCCGTCGGTCAGATTCACCGAGTTGGCCGCCGCCACCATGAAGAGCAGGATCACGCCCACGTAGCCCAGGCCCAGGTAGATGCCGCCCTCGACGAACGGCAGGTAGAACGACATCCGGGTGGCGTCGGACCGGATCGGTGAGAAGAACGGGTGGAGGAAGAAGAAGGCGACCAGCGCGCCCATGATGATCTGCCCGGCGTATTTTGCCCGCCGCGAGATGCCGGCCTCGCTCGACTTGCCCCTGATCTTGCGGAGATCATCGAACAGCCCGATCGTGCCGAACCCGACGCCCGCGATCAGCGGGATGAACGTGAAGCTCGTGTTGAACTTGCACCACAGGATCGCGCTCGCCAGCACCACCAGGTAAATGAGGATGCCGCCAAGCGTGGGCGTGCCGGCCTTGCCGGTCGCAGCCAGGCTGCCGAACTCGCGCGACGGCTCGCAATACCCCTTCGCCTTCAGCAGCCTGATGAACCACGGCCCGAAGATCATGAACAACAGAGCCGATGTGACCGCCGCCCCGATCGTGCGCGCCAGCAGGCTGACGTGCTCGGTGGAGGCGTAGAGGACGGAGTAGAGAAGCTGGATCATGAATCAACCAACGGCAAATGAGACAGCACGAGATGAAGAGAACATCGAACACTGAACATCGAACGATGAACACTGAAGAAACGCAAGCGCCATAGCTACCGGGAAATGTTCAACGATCAACATCCAACTGTCAACGCTCAACTCGCCGAAAGACCACCAGATTTCCGTCTTCATTCGATGTTGGATGTTGGATGTTCGGTGTTCATGACTTTCATTGTTTTTTTCTGTTCCACCCGTGCTGCATGTCGATGTACATCCCGCGGATCGCGGCCGGCTCGACGTGTGCGATGCCGTTGTTGATCGCCTTGCGGAGGGCGGCCATGGTTTGCGGGAAGGGGAAACCGGAGCGGCAGCCGTCGCTGAGCGGATCGATGGCGTCGAGCGTCGTGCGGGCGCGGGGGATGATCTCGGGGTAGCGGCGGCTCAGCTCTGCAATTGCCACGGCCGCCTGGTGGCGGACCATCCAGTGCGGGTCGGCGGCGAGGCACTCCAGCATGGGGAGCGCGGTTTCGGGCCGGCCAAACCCGCCCAGCGCCATCGCCGCGGCCGCACGCACCTCGAAGTTCGGCTCCAGGAAGGCAAGCTCCCCGCGGGCGTTCGTCCGCGGCAGCAGCGTGCGGATGATCAGCTCCGACCGCGTGGGGGAGTAGTCGAACAACTCGGCGAGCGAGCGGATCGCTTCGCAGCGCACTTCCCAGTATCGCGCGCCGAGGGCACGCTGAAGGGCGAGCTCCACCTCGGGCGTCTTCAGGCACAGCCGCCGGATGCTGCTGACTGCGTTGCGAACCACGATCCCGGCGTCGGTCCCCGCGTGTACCGTTTGCACCAGCACCGGATAGAGGGCGGGATCCTGCAAGCGCTCGATGAGCTTGATGGCGACGTTGCGCACCTGCCACGAGCCACTGGCGAGGTACGACGGCAGCCGGCGGCGAACGGCCTCGCCCGGGAGGCCCGCTGCTTTCAGGAAAGCGTCGGCCTCGCGGAACTCCGGCTGATCGCCTGCCAATCGGCGGACGAGTTTCCTGGCAACCTTGAGCATCGCGGCCTCAATGTGCTGGTCATGGCAAAGCGCGGAATGCAGAACCCCATTGCTATATCGTCACAATGGCGGCCGGGCTTGAGGCCGATCAGGCGTGATGGAGGAGGCGGGGTCCGCCAACGAAATATGGTTTTCGGAATCCGGCGTCTTCGCTCCCTTCATGCCCGTTCACGGGCATTCCGGCGGACTGGGCGGTCGGCAGGCTTCCCAGCCGGGTGATAGCACCGTCGTTTACGGCGGTGTGCAGGTTTGCGGCCGATAGGCCACCGCCCTGAAGGACGGTGCTATTACCTGCGGCGAAGCCGCCGCAGGAAAGCCCCCTGAACGGGGCTGTGGGCCGCCGGGTAGCTGTGAGGAAAAACCACGAGGAATTGGCAGACCCGAGGAGGCAGACAGCGGGATCTGGTTTCAGTCTCGTCATCGCACCGATATCCCTGTTCTCTGTTCCTGTTTCTTCCTGGCGTTTACGTGCCTCACCAGGCAAGGAGGAAAGAAGAACAGAAAGAACCGGAATCAAGAACAAGGAACAGCGAACAAGGAGGGGAAAGACCCGAGTCTGCCACTTGACATTTCATCGCTCCCCGGCTAATCTATGTGAATCACCACCAGCTCAGGAGGAGCACCGATTATGGACGATTCGCGAGCATTCACCACCGAGTATCGCAGGCTGTGCGAGAAATGCGCGATCGAGGAGCGGCAGGCCGCGTATCCCGAGCCGGCCCGCCTGCCCGTGCGCGAGCGGCTCGTGCGATGCTTTTGGTTCGACCAGAACCTCACGACCGACGAGCTTCGCACGGAAGACGGCCGCAAGCTGCGCGTGCTCTCGCCCGGCTGGTGGAACCTCGAGGCAGGCCCCGATTTCCGCAATGCCGTCATCCGCCTGGCTACCGAGCCGATCGCGAAGGGTGACGTCGAGCTGCACGTCGATGCCGCCGACTGGTACGCCCACGGGCACGACAAGGATCCCGCGTACGACACGGTGATCCTGCACGTGGCGCTCCGGAACGAGCGGGGCGAGCAGTTCGTGCGCAACGCGCAAGGCGCGCAGATCCCGCAGCTCGTGCTCGAGCCGTATCTCGCCGCCGGGCTGAACGAGTTGGCCGAAACCGTAAACCCCGAAGACTACCCCGAGACGGCGGACTGCTCCGTGGGCCTGTGCAACGTGGCCATCCGCGAGAACGCGGTCGACGGCGCCCGCATCGGGTTGTTCTTCGACTACGCCGGCGACCAGCGGGCGCTCGCCAAGATGCAGCGATGGGAGCGGCAGGTCGACGTGCTCGGAGCCGAGCAGGCAATCCAGACGGGGATCATGGAGGCGCTCGGGTTCAAGAAGAACAAGTCGCAGTTCGCGCTGCTGTCGCGCCTGGCGCCGCCCGAGAAGCTCAAGCAACTGCTGGCGGGCCATCCGCCCGACGAGAAGCGGCAGCGGGCCGAGGCCGTGCTGTTCGGCCTGGCCGGCCTGCTGGAGCACGCCAAGAACGACGGCGATCCCGATGCGGCCGCGTACATCGAGTCGCTGCGCTCGCGGTGGGCCGAGTGCCGCGGGGCGTTTCCCGAGGGCGGGATGGACGGCAAGCAGTGGATCTACGCGGGGTCGCGGCCGGTGAACTTCCCGACTCGGCGGATCGCGGCGGCCGCGGCATTCCTGGCGGAGCACGTCGAGCGCGGCCTCGCCACCGCGCTCCTCGCGTGCCTGCCGCCCGAAACCGGCGTGCTGCGCCAGAAACACGTGTCGGCCGCACGCAAGAATCTCGAGGCGCTGTTCACCGGCGCCGCCGGCGGATTCTGGACCGGCCGCTGCACGTTCGAGGGCAAGCGCCTGTCCTCGCCCATCGGCCTGATCGGCAAGGACCGCGCCGCACTGATCATCGTGAACGTGATCATCCCCGTGCTGCTGCTGCAGGCCCGCCGCCGCACGGACGAGAACCTCGAGCACCTGCTGCACACGATCTACGTGACGGTGCCGCGGCTGGCGCCCACCAGCGTCGAGGAATTCATGGTCCAGCGGGTGTTCGGCGGCGACGCGTTCGCGGCGAAGGTGATCTCGAACGCCCGCCGCCAGCAGGGGCTCTACCAGGTGTTCAAGGATTTCTGCGAGAAGGACGACCGCGGGTGCAGGCGGTGCGCGTTTTTGTCGGCGTTGGCGAGGAAGTGATCGAGCATTGGAAGTTGTCAGTTGTCGGTTGTCACCCCACCCCCGGCCCCTCCCCAAGTGTGGGGAGGGGAGAGAAAATGCAAGCATCCAAGGCGCCAGCCCGGCGCTCACGCGGTCGATCCTCGCACCCCCTGCCGCACGCTGGTGAAACGTGGGTCATATCTGCGCGATGCGAACCATCAAGGAGCCGCACCCAATGACGCATGATCATCTCAACTCGAGCGATGAATTCCGCGGCGCGGTGGCCGTGGTCACCGGTGGCACGTCGGGCCTGGGGCAGCACCTGGCGGAGACGCTGGCGGGGCTGGGGGCCGACGTGTTCTTCTGCGGGACCAATCGCGAGCGGGGTGAAGCCATTGCCGCCGGCATAGGCGGCCGCGGCCATTTCATCCGGTGCGACCTGCGAGACCCCCTCCAGGTCGGCGATTTCGTGCGGCAGGCAGCCGAATGGGCCGGCCGCGTCGATTATCTTGTCAACAACGCGGCCGTCGATCCGCGGATCGAATTCGATTCGGCCACGGTCGACGATTTCAACCGCATGATCGAAACAAACCTGCGGCCGTACTTCATCGTGTCGCAGGCGGCCCTGCCGTGGCTCGAGAAGGGGTCGGGCAAATCGATTGTGAACGTGAGCACAACGAACTACATGCTCGGGCTGGTGCCGTTCACGCTCTACAACGCCGCGAAGTCGGGCATCATCGGCTTCACGCGGTCGCTCGCCCGCGAGCTGGGGCCGCGCGGCATCCGCGTCAACACGCTTTCCCCCGGCTGGATCATGACCGAGCGGCAGCTCCGCGAGCACGTGACGGAAGACGACAAGCGGCAGCTCTTGCGCGACCAGGCGCTGCCGTTCCTGCTGAGCGAGCGGCACGTCACACCCGTCACGCTGTTCCTGCTGTCGAAATCCGCCGCTGGCATCACCGGCCAGAACATCGTAGTCGATGGCGGCAAGGTGATGCAGTGATGGGGCCACCAGCGTTTTGCGGCATGCTTTATTCCTCTACGGAGTATAGTTATCAGAGGTCAGGAAACTATATGCCGTTTTTGGCCCCGAAGCGGCCCTTAGACGCAAGGTCTATGGTTTTGGCTACCTACTACTCGGGGCAGGTCAGACTCGCTCCCAGGGCCTCCCAGGGGCCTTCCATGGCCTTAAACACCCGGCGCATTGTATACTTATGGCCTGGTCTAACGCCCGCAATGACTTACCCGCAGGATTCCGACATGGCATTCACGCTTTCCGACGACCCCCGTTTCCAGTACGGCGACGTGCTCTCCGGCACCTTCTCGGGCGGGCAGGAGCACGGCATCGAGCTTACCAGGGGAGCCAACGGCCGGCCCGTCACCCGCTCGATGTGCATGAACCTGGAGCACTACTACTCGCCGTCTGCCAAAGGCGGGCTGTTCGCACCGCGCAACAAGGCACCGCTCGCCATCAGCAGGATCGATGCGGCGGCCGTTCGCATCGACATCGCCGAATACGGCGACTGGCACGTGCGGTGCACCATTACCTATAGGCTACTGCCGGAATGCCTGATCGAGGCCGAGTACCGGTTCGAATTCGGCGCCGGCTACAGCCACTTCGAGGGGTTCGTCAGCAACTACTTCCACGAGCCGACGCTTCCCTGGCTGCGCTTGGGCGGCAGATGGCAGCAGGCGAGGCTGGATGATCCCGCCCACGAGCACCGCTTCTGGTGCCGCAGCCAGGAGGACGCCGACGCACTCCGCGCCGTGCTCCCCGCGCGCGATGCCGAGTACCGCGAGCTTGGTCAAACCGACCTTGCCATGCCCGTCGACTCGGCCGCCTACGACGAGCCGGTGATGGTCAGCCCGATTCGCGATACCGGCTGGGCAGTGGTCCACTGGGTCGAGCGCGACGCGTGCCCTTCCCTCTCGGCAAACGTCCGCTGGCGGGCGCACGACTTCTCCCTCATCGGCCGCGACGTGACGAAAGGCGAGAAGATCACATGCCGGGCGTGGATGGCTTACCGCAACCTTGCGAACCGCGATGATGCGCTCGTATTCCCCGAAAACACTGCCCGGCGCTGAAGCGGCGGAGAAACCATGCGCTACGATCAATTGCGACACGTGCCCGAGTCCGAAGATCCAAGCATCACCATTGAAACCTCCGAGCTCGTGGCGAAGATCATCGACAACACCGGCCTGCAGCTCACGCGCAACGAGGAGCGGAAATCGTTCTTCGGCAGCTACGGCTTCCACGAGTTCATCCCCTTCACCCACCACCTGGGCTACCACGGCATCCGCACGCTCTACAACAAGCGCGAGCGCCGCAATATCGTGCTGCCGTTCGCGTCGTGGCTGAACCTGCAGACCGTCCAGCTCGAGGGGATCGAGAAGGACCCGCTGGACGAGCGGGCGTGGGCGGGCGACGCACGCGGCTGGCCGATCAGGCTGGAGCGAACCGCCGCGGGCGCGCGGCTCGTGCTCGATCCCATGCCGCAGGCGCAGATGCGCTACACCATCGAGTTCACGCCCATCGAACCCGACGCGATCGACTTCTCCGTCCGGTTCGTCTTCCACCGGCGGCCGGCGAGCGGCATATCGCGCGCCCGGTTCACCTGGCCGTGTTACATGAATGCGTACGACGACGTGGCCTTCCACTATCCGCGCGGGACGCGGGAATCCTTCGCTTGGGCTTCGATCGGCGAAAGGCCGAATGTCGTCCTGGGCGATCCGGTCAGCTACGTTCACGAGCAGAACGCCTTTTTCGCCGAGGAGCAGGCCATGCCCCTCGGCTTCGGCCGAATCGGCGAGCGGGCGCTGATCATCATGTTCAATGATCCGCGGGTGCGGTTCTTCGTGGTGAATGCCGGCGGCCATTTCAGCTTCTCGCCGGTGCAGAACCCCGCGTGGGATTTCGAATGGATCATCGACGGCTACCCGCTGGACGAGCCGGTGGGCTTCGACGGGCGGCTGGTCTACACGAAGCTCGAGTCGCCGCAGCAGGCACTCGGCCGCTACCGCCAATGGAACGAGGGACAACACGATTGAACCCGCCGAACGGCTCACCAGGCACGCTCGCCGCACCCACGCCCGCCCCGCCGGCCGTGCATGCCCGCGGGGGAGCGCTGCTGGCTCTGTTCGCAATGAGCCTGATCTACTTTTTCTCCTACTTCCACCGTGTGGCCGTGCCCGGGCAGATCTTCGACAACGTCCAGTCGAGCATGCACCTGAGCGCGGCCGCCGTGACCGTGGGCGGGGATGGTTACCTCTATCCGTGGACAAACGATGATCTCTTGAAGCGGGTGAAATCCATCCCGGAATTGGTGAAGGTAGCACAAGTGTGCAAGGAGGCTCTGCCGGTCGCCAGCAGAAAGCCTACCAAGAAGGTGATCGCCATCCGCGAAGCAATGGGTAAGTTGTGGGGCGGCAATGACTACGATGCACCCTATGACTGGCGTTGGGTGATTCAGGAAACATATTGAACGGAACCCAGGCGGTGCAGGTACTCGTTAGTGCTAGTCTCACAGAGGCGAATGTGTCTCTCAGCTCGTCCCCACCGTCACGCCCACCAGTTGCCTCACGGCTGTCGCGTCCTTGTCGATTATGCCCGTTGAGACGAGCGTCTGCACCGACTTCTGCATCGAGACCATGCCGCTGCTGGAGCCGGTCATGACGGCGTTCTTGATCTGGGCGGTCTCGCCCTTGCGGATGAGGTTGCCGATGCCGGGGGTGTTGACGAGGACTTCGCAGGCAGTGGTGCGGCCGCCGCCGCGCCGCTCGATCAGTTGCTGCGAGATTATCCCCACCAGCACCATCGAGAGCTGCAGGCGAATCTGAGGCTGCATGCTCCCCTCAAACACGTCCACGATTCGGTCGATCGTCTGGGCGGTGTCGTTGGTGTGCAGCGTGGAGAGCACGAAGTGCCCGGTCTCGGCGGCGGTGATGGCGGCCGAGATCGTTTCCTTGTCGCGCATCTCGCCGATCATGATCACGTCGGGGTCCTGCCGCAATACGTGGCGCAGCGCGGCCGCGAACCCCGGCGTATCCGCCCCCACCTCGCGCTGCTCGATGATGCTCTTGTCATTGTTGAACACGTGCTCGATGGGGTCCTCAATGGTAATCACGTGGCAGCGGCGATTCTCGTTGATCCGCTGGACGATCGCGGCGAGCGTGGTGGATTTTCCGCTGCCCGTTGGCCCGGTGACCAGCAGCAGACCCTTGGTCTTATCGGCCAAGTCGGTGACGATCGGCGGCAGGCCGAGGTCGCGGATGTTCGGCGTGGAGGCGGAAACGAGCCTGATGGCGGCGGCCACGCTGCCGCGCTGGCTGTGCGCGTTCACGCGGAAGCGCCCCAGCGCCGGCACGCCGTAGGAGAAATCCGAATCCCGGTGCTTCTCGAGCTCCTGTTGCTGCTGCTCGGTCATGCACTGGAGGATGGTCTCGCGGCACTCGGCGGCGTCCAGCGAGGGCATCTGCAGCGGGGCCAGCTTGCCGTCAACGCGCAGCGTCGGCGGCGACCCGGCCGACATGATCAGGTCGGATGCACGGCGGGAAACCATCAGTGCCAGCAGTTTCTTCAAATCCATAGGAACCTCTGTTTGAAGAATGGCGGCGCACCCCTGCAGAATGCACCGCGAAGGTCATGTTACACGGTTTTTGTGTCCAGCTCCAGGGGTTTGCCGGCCGCCGGGCTCTCCGCCTTCTCGCCGGCAGGTTGTGCAGCCTTCGCCGGATCGGCCTGCGGACTTGTCGTGGAAGCTTCCGGCTGCACGTCGCTCTTGCCTTCGATGAATACCGCCCGCATGACCTCCTCGATCGTCGAGAGACCCTTGCGCACAAGCTCGAATCCTGATTCCTTCAGCGACGGGAAGCCGGACCTGTCGCGCTCCTCGCGCAACTGGTCGAGCGTCGGGTTCGCGAGCACCAGCGTGCGCATCCTGACGTCGACCAGCAGCAGCTCGTAGATCCCCAGGCGGCCCTTGTAGCCGGAATCGAAGCACGTCTTGCAGCCGGTGCCCACCGACATGGTCAGGGGCTTGTTGTCCTTCCAGCCCACCTGTTCCAGCAGCGACGCCGGAGGGATGAACGTGGTCCGACAGTCGGGGCAGATTCTCCGAACGAGCCGTTGCGCCACCACGCCGGTGAGGGCCGACGCAATCAGGTACGGCTCGATGCCCATGTCGGCCAATCGTGTGACGGCCCCGCTGCTGTCGTTCGTGTGCAACGTGGAGATCACCAGGTGGCCGGTCAGGGCCGCCTGGATCGCGATCTCCGCCGTCTCGCGGTCTCGGATCTCGCCGACCATGATGATGTCGGGATCCTGCCGCAGCACGTGCCGCAGCACGTTGGCGAAGCTCAAGTCCATCCGCTCGTTCACCTGCACCTGGTTGATGTAGTCGAGCTGGTACTCCACGGGGTCTTCGATGGTGACGACGTTTTTCTCGAGCGACGACACCAGGTGCAGCCCGGAATAGAGCGTGGTGGTCTTGCCGCTGCCGGTGGGCCCGGTGACGAGTATCAGGCCGTATGGCTGCCGCACCATGTGCTCGAAGGCCGCCGCCGGCGTCCCGACCAGCCCCAAGGCGTCGAGCGGGAGGATCGACTTCGACTGGTCGAGAATACGCATCACGATCTTTTCGCCCAGCACAGTGGGCAGCGACGACACGCGGAGGTCGATCTCGCGGCCCTCGGCATTCACGCGGATGCGGCCCTCCTGCGGGCGGCGCCGCTCGCCGATGTCGAGGTTCGCCATCACCTTGACGCGGGAGATCACCGCCGGGTGGAGGTCGGCCTTCTGGCTCATCACCTCCCGCATGATGCCGTCGACGCGATAGCGCACCCGCATGCGCTTGCGATCCGGCTCGATGTGAATGTCGCTCGCGCTCTGCTTGATGGCATTGAGGATCACCACGTTCACCAGGTTGATGATCGGGCTGCCCTCGGCCATCTCCTCCAGCTCCGACACGCTCGCCATGGTGGCGTCGGCCACCACTTCGACGTCGGTCTGGTCGAGCGACGACAGGAATTCCTCGACGCCGACGGACTTCTCGTAGTATTCGCCGATGAAGCTGGCGATATCCTCGGTGCGGCTGAGCACCGGCTGGATCTTGCAGCCCGTGATGCTGGTCAACTGGTCGATGACAAAGAGCGACTGAGGGTCCGACATTGCCACGGTAAGGCAGTCGCGGACCTTGAACATCGCGATGACGTGGTAAAGCTCGGCCTTCTCGCGAGGGATGATGGAGACGATCTTGGGGTCGATCAGGCCCTTGCGCAGCCACACGTGCGGCACGCCGAGCTGCTGACCAAGCACGGCCGCGATGTCGTCTTCCGTCACGAATTTCAGCTCGATGAGCACCTGGCCCAGGCGCTTGTTGCTTTCGCGCTGTTTGGCAAGCGCCTGCTCGAGCTGATCCTCGGTGATCTTGCCCGCGTGCAGGAGAAGCTGCCCGAGTTTGCCGGCACCGCTCATAGCAGGCTCCTCCGCGCGTCAGCAAGCTCCTTGTGCATCTCGATCCGCGAGTTCAGCCGCGTGGCCATCAGGATATCCCTCACGATATCGCTGGGATTCACGATTCTCAATCCGCCTCCGCACGCCGCGGCGTCTTCAGAAGCATCCAGCAGCATCTCCAGTCCGGCACTTTCGATGAACGGGACGGCGTTCATGTCCATAATGATCTTCACGTTGCCCTTGTCGAGATGCTTCCTGAGCAAGTCGGCAAAGTGCGTGCTGTCGCTGTCGACCAGTGCGCCGAAGGGGGTGAGCACGAGGACGGTTCCCTGCTGGCTCTGTTCGATCTTCATTGCTCGTTCTCCGCTGGCAACACGTGCTGGACTTCGTCGTGCTCGGAAACGGTTTCGAGCTCCTGGTTGCCGGCGGCGATCACGGTATTGCGGCCGGCGGCCTTGGCGGCGTAGAGTGCCAGGTCGGCCATGCGCGTCAGCGAGGCCACGTCGGTGCCGTGCTCGGGGAAGGCGGCCACGCCGCAACTCGCGGTGATCCTCAGCTCCTGTCCGCCATATGAAAATACCTGTGCCGCTATGCTGCGCCTGATCCGCTGGGCTGCTCGGTAGCCCTCCTCCGCGTTCAGGCCGGGCAGCAGGAATATGAACTCCTCGCCGCCGTAGCGGGCAAGAACGTCGCAATCGCGGATGGTCTTCCGGCAGGCGTCGGCGAAGCCGATCAGGATCGCATCGCCCGCCTGGTGCCCGTACTTGTCGTTGACGGCCTTGAAGTGGTCGATGTCGCACAGCAGCAGGCACGCGGTATGGTTGTCGGTTCGGCACTGCGACAGCTCGGGAGCCAGCCGCTCGAAGAAGTGCCGCCGGTTGAACAGCTTCGTGAGCGGGTCGCGCACCGCCATGTCCTGCACCTTCATATATAGCTTCGCGTTGGCGAAGGCGATCGAGGTGATGTTGCACAGCATGGCGAGCAGCGACGTGTCGCGGGCGTGGTCCCGGGGAGTATCATCCTTGAAGCTGTGGATGCAGGCGATGCCCGCCACCTTGTCTTGCGCGGGCAGAGCCCCGGCCATCACGGCCCGCACCATGCTCTGCGGCAGTGCTCGCTCGAGGAGCGGATCGGGCGGAGCACCCGGATACAGGGCCACCGCACGCCGCGAGAGGGCCACGAAGTCGAACAGCGCCTCGTCCGCAGGCACCTCCTCCGGCTGATCGAACTGCCTCACCGGCTCATACCCGAATTGTGCGTGCAGGATGTATTGCGTGCCGTCTTCGCTCAGGAAATACAGCGATCCCGTTTCCGCGCCGAGGCACGTGCGCAGCACCATGAAGAACGAGTCGATCAGCGCGTGGGCGTCGAGATTCAGGTAGATCTTCTCCGCCGCTTCCTCCAGCAGTACCACGAGCGAGGAATAACGATCGATATCCTCCATGCACCGGCGCACGTGCGATTGGGCATCGTGCATGGCGGTATCGTTTTCCTTGCGCGCGAGATACAGTTTCCGCAGGTAGTCCTCCGATCTGCCGCACTCCTGCTTGAAGGCTTTCCGCAGGTGCGAGGCAATAAGCCAGACGACCAGTCCGCTCGATATCATGCAGAGGAATTTGGCCACCGGGCTAAAGACGTCGGCAACTCCGGTGGCGTATGCAGCTCCGCCGGCGTGAGGAGCGACTCCGCCGGTGAACGTGGCCGAAACCAGCATTTCTCCCAGCACGGTAGCCGCCGAAGCCGCCACCACCAATATCGGACCGCCCGTGTAGGCCAACACCCCCAGCGGCAGCGGCATGAGCGAATACAGCAGCGTCGTGTGCTCAAAACCGTACGCGGTCAATGCAGCCTTCACTGCGATGATCGCGAGCAGCGCCACGCTCGCCCAGAATGGATTGATCAGCTTCTTCAGCATATTCACGTTTTTCCTGCTGCGGTCATTGCATCATTCCGTAACCGTCTCGGGCACGGGGTCATTGGCGGCTGATGGAGGCTGTTGCAGGCACTCGGCAAACCGGTCCCTGTTGTCGACGAGTGCGGCGGCGGCCTCGGCGTACAACTGCGTACCCGCGGCCTGCTGGACGATCTTGAAGGCCTGGTCGGGCCCGAAGCGCGGCCGGTAGCACCGGTCGCTCGTCAGGGCGTCGAACGTGTCGGCCACCGCGATGATCCGCGCCCGCAGCGGTATCTCATCGGCCTTCAGCCGGTCCGGATAGCCCTTGCCATCGATCCGCTCGTGGTGGTGCCGGATGTCGGGAAGGCAATGGCTGAACTGGCTGATGGGGCTGAGCATGTCCGCCCCGAACCCGGGATGCTGCTTGATCACGGCAAATTCCTCCTCCGTGAGCGAGCCGGGCTTTTTCAGCACTTCCTCCGGCACCTTGATCTTGCCTATGTCGTGCAGCAACGACGACAGGCGCAGCGCCTCCCTCTCCTCCACAGGAAGCCCGAGGATCTCCGCCAGCATCGACGAGAACATGCTGACGCGCTCGGAATGGCCGCGCGTGTATTCGTCCTTTCCCTCGATCAGCCGCACGAGGGTCTTGATAGTGTTCAGGAACAGCTCGTTCAGTTCCTGGTAGAGCTTGGCATTGCGGATCACAACGCCCGACTTCCGCATCACGGCGAGCACGAGCATAGCCTCGCCGCTGTGGAACTGCCCGGACGCCAGCTTGAACAGGACGAGCGCCCCGTAGTGCTCGCCGTCAGTGCCGACGGGATAACCCGACACCGCCACGAGATCGTCCGCGAAGTGCCGCAGCACGTCGTCGTCGGGTAGCTCGTTCACGCTTACCATGTCCGACTTCTCCCGGACGCGGCGGTCGATCTCTCGGGCCACCGTTTCCAGGTTTCCCGCGAGGTGCGGGTTCCTCTTCCCAGGGTCGGACCAGTAGAGCCTGTTCTGCCCGCCGTCGCACGGCACCCAGCATACGCAGTCGCACACGATCACTTCCTTCAGGCGCTCCACCACGTAGTCGATCACGGTAGGCACTTGCGCCCGGATGGGAATCCGCTCGCCGATCTCGTAGAGGAGGGCGAGCTCCTCGTAGCGAAGCGCGAGATCATTGGTGAGGCTCTCAACTTCCATTTCATAGAAGCTGTTTCGCGCCACGAATAAACGCAGCGTGTTGACCAGCGGGTCCACGAGCGTTGTGGATGCGGCAGGCGCGCCGGGGGCGTCCGTGATGAGTGGGGCCGACTCGCAGATGCACAGTGCCCCGAAGACAGCCGACATCCGCATGATGGGAAGAACCGTGAGTTTGCCGCCCAGTGGGCAAACGCCGCTGCTGAGGCTGCCGCTGGCGAGCACCCGCTCCACAAGGAGATTCCGCACGCCGGGGCACGGCCCCTGGCAGCCACCGGGGCAGATGCCGCTTTCCGCCGTCAGCCGCTTGTCGGAGTCGAGAAACTGGATGCGCAGCCGGCCTTCCCTGGTCAGGTAGCTCATCAGTTCCGTCACTTCCGGATTGTCCAGACCCACCTGAAGTTTTGCCTTGAGGAAAGTCACTGGGGTCGTTCTCCTTGTAATGTTGCTCTGCTCAGAACGCGGCGCAGGCAAGCCCGCGGCGGGCTCGATACTCGTTGACCGTCTCCAGGATCCGCCGAGGGCTGAACGGCTTGGGGATGTACCGCCGGTTCGGCCGGCTTTCCACCCACTGCTTGCTCTGTTCATCCAACTGCGACGTTAGCACGATCATCATGCACTCGTGGGTCGGCAGCACCTGCTCGCACTGCCTGCACAACTCGATCCCGCTCATGCCCGGCATCTTGACGTCGGTGATGATGATGTCGGGCTTGAGCTGCTGGATCTTTCCCATGGCCTCTTCGGCCGTGACGGCCTTGACCACGCGGTAGCCGGCGTTTTCCAGCTTCAGTTGAACCACCCGGCTCACACACGGGTCGTCGTCCACCGTCAGGACCAGCAACTGCTCGAATTCCATTGTTTTTTCCTTTCCTCGCGACAGCAGCTTCAGCTCGCCCGCACGGGCCGCGGCCGGGCTGTTACCGCAACGGAAGACTCAACGTGAACTTGCTCCCCTTGCCTTCCTCGCTCTGCAGGCGCAGGTCTCCACCGTGGAGGCAGGCGATCTCCTTGGCCAGGGCCAGCCCGAGGCCGTTGCCCGTCACTTTCTGCTTGGCCGTTTGCTTCCCCCTGTAGAACTTCTGGAACACCTTCTCCTGCTCATCGGGCGGAATCCCCCATCCGGTATCGATCACGTGCACCTTCACTTCGCTGGCATCCACTTCTCCCGCGAGGATGACGCTGCCGCCGGGCTCGGTGTACTTGATGGCATTGCCCAGCAGGTTCATCAGCACCACGCGGACCATTTCCTTGTCGAGCTCGGCCTCCGGCAGGTCGTCGGGCAGATTGGCGGTGAGCTTGATGTTCTTGCCTTTGGCAGTGCCCGCTACCGAGGAGATGGCGTCTTCCAGGAGCTTGCGGGTCTTCACCGACGACTTGCTGAGCACGAGGCCGCCGATCTCGATCTTCGAGATGTTCAGCATGTTGTCGATCAGCCTGGCGAGTCGGTCGGCTTCCTCGTTGATCGTGTTGAAGAACTCGGCCCGGAGCTCGGGCGTATCTGCTTCGTTATCGATGAGCATCTCGACGTACGACTTGATGGAGCTGAGCGGTGCCCGCAGCTCGTGGACGACGTTCGAGATGAAATCGCGGCGCGTCTGCTCCTCCATTTTCTGCTGGGTGACGTCGCGCAGGAGCACCATTCCGCCTGCGGGCTTGTCGCCCTGTGCCGCGACCGCGGCGGTCGCAGCGAACGGCGCCCACACGGCCCTGACGACCTTCTTGCCTTCGCCGTTGGAGAAGTCGAACTCGGCCGTCCGCCGGCGGGCGGCCTGGGCGTCGGCGCCGATGAACTGCACGATCTCGCGGCGGGCCGGCAGCACCTCGCCCGGCACGCCGCCTAGCACGTCCTTACGGTCGATCTGCAGCAATGTCTCCGCTTCGCGGTTCACCAGCGATATCCTTCCGTAGGCGTCGGTGACCAGCACGCCATCGCTCAGCCTGTCGATGATCGATTCCGTGCGCCGCTTCTCGAACAGGATCACGCGATTGCTCACCTGCAGCTCGCGGTTGCAGTCGGCGAGCGTGCGATACCGCGTGCCCAGGTTGGAGATGATCTTGTCGATTCCCGCTGCGATCTCGCCGGCCTCGCCGCTGGAGGGCAGATCAAGTTCTAGTTTCTCCCATTCCTTGTCCTGCGCCTGCAGCACCTGGCGCTTGAGCCGGCCGAGCGGGCCGATGCACGCGTGAAGGAAGTAGTTGCCGAGCATCAGCAGCAGGGCCACGCCGAACAGGCCCATTCCGGCCTGGCGCATCCCCGATGCGATGAACGGCATCAGCCGAGGATGCCGCAATGCCACCTGCACCGTGCCCGCGTGCTCATCGTTGGCGATTACCGGCCGCTCAAACGTATAGTAAAGCGTGCCGGTGCCGGGGTCATGGTAGGTGCGGTGAACCGTTTGGGGCGTTTCCCAGGAATCGACAGGGCTCATCGCGGCAAGGCGCTCGGCGAGGGCCGCGTTGCCGGAACGCGCGAGCACCGCACCGTGAGCGTCGCTCACCTGGGCAAACGCGAGGCGGTCTTCATACTTCAGCCTGGCAACCACCGAATGCAGGGCCAGCGTATCATTGCGTGCCAGCGGCTCCTCGCACACACCCGCCGCCACGTCCGTGAGGCTCTCGCCCCCCGCAATCACGTGCCCCACTGCCGCCGTCCATTCGTTGCGCACGAACACGTAGCACATCAGCGCTACGCCCGTCAGGAACAGCACCGCCACCAGCACCTGGATGATCGACAGCGTCTTGCTGTTCTCGATGCGGACGCCCGACAGCAGCACCTTGAGCTTGTTAACGAGATTCATGATGACACCTCACGAGCCGGATACGGTTGGATTTCGGCATTCCCGATGTGCAAAATGTGTGCCGCACGCTGGCGGAAAAATGTTGTTCTCGCCCGCTCTTGTCGAATGTGGTTGTGGCACAAGCACTTATGACATTTTCAATTCCCCGCCCGCGCGGGCCGCTCAGGGCCGGCCTCGTTTCACGGGTCATTCGCTTTGCGGAGCATCACGCCCGTCGGCACGCATAACCCTATGGCCGACAAGCACTTCCGGCCCCCGCTACCCGCGCGTGTGGCTTCACCTACAATTTGCGATGGACTGTCCGTCGCCGTTCACGGAGCGTTGAGAATCGGCAACGAAAACTGCGCAGAAGAGCACAGGAGGCCGGAAGACGTCGGCATTCGGAATTGACGCGGGATTTGCGCGGAATGCTCCACTCCACGATCTAATTCCGCTTTCTCGTGGGCTACGAGCAGGAGCTGGCCCCCGACTTCACCGTCGGCCTGCAGTATTATCTCGAGCACATGCTCGACCACGACGCCCACGAGCGCAGCCTCCCGCCC
The DNA here is from genome assembly GCA_035528775.1 of Planctomycetota bacterium. Taxonomy (GTDB): domain Bacteria; phylum Planctomycetota; class PUPC01; order JABMSA01; family JABMSA01; genus DATKYA01. The sequence continues at coordinate 20,832 of DATKYA010000153.1, forward strand.
GGAATGACTGCGGCCGACCTCAACCGCCACGTCACCACGCTGCGGCTCACCAAGCTGCTGATGAACCAGAACCTGAAGCTTTCCCTCTTCACGTTCTACTCGCCATCCGACAGCGACGCCTACCTCCGGCCGGTAGCCGACTACAAGGTCAACGACAACTGGTCGGCAGTCGTGGGCGGAAACCTCTTCCTAGGCAGCAGCGAGCGCACCTTCTTCGGGCAGTTCGAGGACAACACGAACGTCTACGCGGGAGTGCGATACAGCTTCTGATCAATTTCTCCACGGCGTGAAGACAAGGCATACGAGGGCGGGCGATTTGCGTCCCGTCCTCCTGTCTTCCAACTTCTCTTCATCTTTCTCTTCATCTTTCCAGTTGCATTTCCACCGTCACCGCCTATAATGAACACCATCACATCTTCCGTTCACCTTCGTGGAGGAACCCGGCAATGCAGAAGAAGTACCTCATGGATTTCGTCGAGGGCGATCCGATCACGCAGACGTTCCTGGTGGTGCGGTCGCAGCTTCGCACGGCGAGCAACGGCGCGTTCTACATCGATCTTGAGCTGTGCGACAAATCCGGCAAGATGCCGGGCAAGTTCTGGAAGGCCACGCGCGAAATCTTCGACACGTTCGGACCCGACGATTTCGTGCAAGTGCGCGGCATCCTGGAAAAATACCGCGAGACCCGCCAGCTCCGCATCGACTCCATCATCCCCGTGAAGGAGGAGCACGTGAACATAGCCGATTTCCTGCCGTGCACGGACAAGGAGATCGAGCCGATGCTGAAAGCGATCAAGGACACGATCGCCACGGTCGAAAGCGAGCCGTTGAAAACGCTGCTGCAGGCGTTCTTCAACGATGCCGAGTTCGTCGGGAAATTCTGCACGGCGCCGGCGGCCGTCACCTATCATCATCCATATCTGGGCGGGCTGCTCGAGCACACGTCGTCGATGCTCGAGATGGGCCTGAAGATGCTGGAGAGCAGGCCCGAGCTCAACCGCGATCACCTGCTCGCCGGGCTGATCTTGCACGACATCGGCAAGATCGAGGAATTCGCCTACGACCGCTCATTCCGCTACACCGACCGCGGCAAGCTGCTGGGCCACCTGGTGATCGGGTCGGAGATGATCCGCGACCGCGCCACCGCCATACCCGACTTCCCGCCGCACGAGCTCGAGCTGCTCCTGCACCTTGTGCTCAGCCACCACGGCGAGCACGCATACGGCGCCCCGCGGCTGCCCGTCACCGCCGAAGCCGTGGCCGTGCATCACATCGACAACCTCGACGCCAAGCTGAAGGTCTTCGAGCAGATGAAGCGAAACGCCACCACCCCCGATGCCACGTGGTCGGAGTTCAGCAAGATGTTTCAGCGGGAGCTGTATATCGGGAATGGCCAGCGCGAGACAGCGGAAGACGAGTAGCGGGGAGTTCGATCTGGCGGCGGCCGGAGATCTTGGCTCCGTTTTAGCTTATATTCGTGGTGGGGTAACCTTTCCGAACTTCGAACCGGAAAACGAGACCATTGAGCCGCTCGTTTCGCTGTTCCTGCAGCCGCCGGCGCTGCACATCCTCACGGCGGCAAGGGATCCAATGTCGTAGTCTCAACGACGGAGAAGTCCGCGACGGCAATCTTCGCGGCATAACCTGCACCGTCTTTCACGTAGAAGACGACGAGGTGGTTGCCATCCACCTGCGCCTTGCCGATGCATCGCGTCAGGCCGGTAAGTACCTGGGCGAATCTTGCACAGTCGGGACGAGCCAGGAACACCGACAGTTTTCTCGCCTCGGCGTCTGCCCTCTTTCCCACGTCGTCATGTCGATCCCACATTCGGAACAGGATGGCGAGCGCCGGGCCATCCTTCTCGTGCGCCAGAAACTCCCAGCCGGAGATCCCGCCCTCATTGTCAGGCAGCAGCCACTTCTTGGCCTTCAGGTCGCCGTCGACGAACAGCAGGTTCCTGGTTGAACTCCATGTGCGTGACGGATCGTCTGCGCTCCATGTCGAATCAAGCGGGATGATGAACCCAGCCCCTCCCGGGACTTTGACCGGATCGTCATACCGCCACTTCTCCTTCTCGACCTTCCTTCCCTCCTCATCCAATCCGAAGGTGACGTAATTGGAAAGGCAGGTCACACGGCGCCGCCAAGGCCATTGTTCGTAGACGAATTTACCAATAGCCATCACCACGGCAACCAGCAAGAGGACCGCGTTGATGCGCCAGATGAGCTTGAACCACCGGCTGTCATCCATAGGCAACTTTCACGACGTTCCGGCCCAGCTTCCTGCGGTGTTCACCAAACAGTTCTCCGCAGGGCCGTGTCGCGTCACTGACCCCACTATACCGCAGCACCATGCCGGCTGCCAAGCCGTTTTTTCCCGATTCGCAAGGTGTGGAGGGCGCCATCTGCCGGCCAGTTCGGGCACGGGACGGCGAAAAAAAAAAGGCCTGAATCAGCCTCTTCGGCCGGTTCAGGCACTGTTCGAACTTCTCGATATGGTGGGCGATACTGGACTCGAACCAGTGACCTCCTCCTTGTAAGGGAGGCGCTCTAGCCAATTGAGCTAATCGCCCGGATGATCGAGGCAGCGTGCGGTTCCTGTACTTATATCGCGCGGGCGGCCGCTTGTCAACCAAAATCCGCACGGCTCAGGCGTCGTGCCGGATTCGCACGCCAGCCAGGACGCCTGATCTGCCGCGGGAATGAAACCGCACGAGTGCCCGGCCTATCGCAGGATTATCGCCCGGAAGACCAGGAATCCGACGACAAACAGGACCACCAGGGCGCCGATTATGATGCTTGACCACATTTCGAGTTACCCGCTCTCCAGAATGAGGACCGGCGAGCGCCGGCCACCTTTATCATCATAATCGTCGTGAAGGCGGCTCATTCCAGAAAAAGAAAACCATGAACCACGGGCAGGAAGATGAGTCTGGCCGCTAATGGAAAGCGGAAGGGCAAGGCTACGTGGCTGACCGCCACAGGAGCCGCCCGCCGACGAAGACGGCGTCGATGTTGAAGTCGGCGTCGATGTTGGCCAGATCGGCGTCCTTGCC
>DATKYA010000154.1:0-7861 GCA_035528775.1 Planctomycetota bacterium
AATTGTTGCCTGCGTGCAACTGCAGCGGCGCGAAGCTCGCGTCGTAGACCAGGTTGTTCTCGCACAGGTAGTTGTGCGAGATCTCGTCGATATACAGCCCGATGCTCCAGCGGTGGGTATTGAAGAACACGTTGTTGCGGACGATGTTGCCCACGCCCACGGTGTAGATGCAGCCGCCGTCGTCGAGGACGTTCATTACGTCGTAGACCCTGTTGTACTCGACGACGTTCCCGGCGTGTTCCTTGCCGCTGCCGAGTGTGATACCGCAGTAGGACGTGGCGTGGACCTCGTTGTGGGCGATGCGGCTGGACTTCACCCCGCCGACGTTGATGCCGTTGGCACTGGGGTAGAACGTGCCGGTGTGGTGGACGTAGTTGTTGACGATGGCGTTGCCGGCTCCGCCGCCGAGCTGGATGCCGTTGGCCCCGGTGTGGTGGATTTCGCAGTCTTCCACCGCGGAATGGCGGGCGGCGTTGAGCTTGATGCCCTGGCCTTCGGTGTTGAACACGTGCAGGTTGGCCACGCGGGCGTCTTCGACGTTGTGCAGCCAGACGGCGCCGTCGAACGGCCCGGCGCCCCAGCCGGGCGATTTCAGCTCGGCCACGGCGAGCTTCGCGGCGAAGTCGCGGAGCGTCACGCTGCAAACGGGCAGGCGGTCCTGCCCGCGCACGTGCACCACGAATGGCAGGATTGCGGCTTCCACGGTGCAGGCGGAAACGTCCTCGCCGGGCATTGGCCAGTAGACCACGCGGCCGGCGTCGCGATCGAGGTACCACTGGCCTGGCCGCAGCATCCCCTCGCGCAGGTTTTCCACCATGTACTTGCGGTTGCCGAACGAACCCGGCGGGTAGATGCACGGCGGGTCGAGCCGCAGCGTGCGCGTGATGGGGTCGTGCGAGGCGGCCCGCGCCTTCGATTCGTCCCAGGAGTGATAGAACGTGAACTCGGCGTTCCCCAGCGAGAATTCCGGGGGAAGCTGGCCTTCGGCGTAGACGACGGTGGTGCGCTCGTCGAGCGTGGGCGGCGGGGTGAACTGCCCGTAGTTGCTGCCGCGCCACACGTTGTCGTAGTGCGAGAGGTGCTCGAGGAATCCGGTTTCGGGCAGGCGGGCGCGCGGGCGGGCGGCACCGTTCACGAACAACTGGTGGAAGTCCCACGTGCCGTCCTTCACCGCGGGCAGGTCGGCGAACCAGAAACGGTCGCCGTCGACCGCAGCGGTCGCACGCTGCCAGCCGGTGATGCATCGGCCGCCGGAGATGATCGTCCTGTCAGGCCCGTCGCCTTCGAGCGTGAGGTAGGAATCTTCCGGTTCGATGATCAGGGATTCCGCAAGCTGGTGCTCGCCCGCGTGGACGTGGATGGTGACGGGCACGGGGAGGAATCGCACGCCGCGGCGGATGTCGCGGGCGCGCGCGAGTGCGGCCTTCGGCGTCCGCACCGGGCCGTCGAGCCCGTCCCAGTGCGGGAGGAGGCCGGACCATTCGTCGTTGCCGTCGAGCGACACGCAGATCACGGGCGGCACATCGCCGTGGAAGTGGTTCTTGTCCTTGTTCATGAGCATCCTTGCATTCGTATGAGGGCGAACACGAGGTTCGCCCCTACGGCGGAGCACGAGGGCGAACACAAGGTTCGCCCCTACGGCGCCCTACGGCGCGAGAACAAAAGTTCCCCACCGGCCCGGGAAGATCTCGGCTTCGGTGGGCACGTCGTTGACCACGTTGGTCTGCTTGTCCACCCACCGCACGATGCGGTCGACGTAGTTCGCGGTGTCGGTGCGGCCGAAGATGATGCCGAGGTCGGCCCGCAGCTTCAGTCCCGGGGCGGGCTCGACGCCGAGCACCGCCCACGGCACGGTTCTCATAAGTGTCGACCGGCGCGACGAGCAGTTCGACGCAATCCCCGCTCTTGAACGCGAGCTCGGGTGCCTGGCCGTCGTTGACCAGCGGCGTGAGGTCGAACGCCTGCCACGCGACGTAGATGTTCTGGCCGTCGTAGCGAGCGAGCGCCTTGCCGGCTTCGTCGCGGGTCGACTGCGGCGCCATCACCCCGACCTCCTGCGGCGGCGCGTGATCCGACAGCCAATTGCCCGAGCCGTCGGCCACGCGGGCGTGCCCGAGTTGTAGAACGATCCCGCATGCACCACACCCACACCCGTGTGCCACAGTACGTGCCGGGAGGAACGAAGCCGCCGAGCAACAGCGATCGCTCGGAACCAGAGACTCCGATGAGGAGAATCCTATGCATTGCAGACTGTTTTTCAAGAGGAAGATCGCCACACGGCGCTTACCGTTGGCCCCCCGCCGGCTGATGCACCGCAGCACGTAGGGGGGTGGGTCACGATGTACCGCGCCGGGGCCATGGTCAGGCGGAAAACTGCTTGATTCCTGAATCATTTTCTGGTAAAGTGAATGTTCTTAAGGCGCAGGCTGAATGCCGGCTGGTGAGGCCTGCCGCACGAGTCGTCCGATCTCACGGCCCCATCGTCCAGCCAGGCCTAGGACACAGGATTTTCATTCCTGGAACCAGGGTTCGAATCCCTGTGGGGTCGCCAGCACATGCAATGGCAAGGAAGTATCCGGCCTCTTTCGGCATTGATTTTCCCCCCAAAACCACTATAATCAGTATGATACACCGCAATCTCGTCGCGACTCGGGGTAGCAGTCTGACACCATGAAAGTTCTGGCCATATCGACAAGCCCGCGCGCCAAGGGAAATACGGACTTGCTCCTGGATGAAGTGGTACGCGGTGCCGGAGACGCCGGGGCCGAGGTCGAGAAGATCTCCCTTCGTACGCTCAACATCCATCCCTGCACCGAGTGCGATACGTGCCATCAGACCGGCGAATGCGCTATCAAAGACGACATGATCCCGCTGTATGCCAAGCTGCTCGATGCCGACCGGATCGTGCTGGCCACGCCGGTGTATTTCCTGGGGCCGTGCGCGCAGGCGAAGATGTTCATCGATCGCTGCCAGGCGCTGTGGGCACGCAAATACAAGCGCGGCGAACGCCTGCTCACCAGGGCGTTCCCCGACCGCCGGCTCGGCTACCTGGTGTCGGTGGGCGGCACCCGCGGGCAGAAGATTTTCGAGTGCGTCCAGCGGTCGCTCCGAAATGTTTTCCAGGTGATCGAGGTGATGTATTCGGGCGACCTGCTCTACCGGCAAGTTGACGAGAAGGGCGCGATCCTCCAGCATCCTACCGCCATGCAGGATGCATATGAATTCGGCAAGAAGATCTGCAAGACAGATGGCGAGGTGTTCGGCGAAGGTTCCGGCACTGCCACCCGCGAAGGTGGAAGCGGAACATGACCCGTTTTCGGCACTGCACGGTGATCCTTGTGCGGTGCGCAAAGAGGAGTGCGAATGACCAAGACGCGTGACGAATCAGCCCTGAAGAAGCTCGCGCTGCAGGCGCGGCGCCACATCGTTGAGATGATCTACATCGGCGGTTCGGGGCATCCCGGCGGGTCGCTCGGCGCCGCCGAGATCCTCGTGAGCATCTACTTCGGCGAGATGAACCACAAGCCCGACGAACCCAAGTGGCCCGACCGCGACCGGTTTGTGCTCTCCAAGGGCCACATCGCCGCCGGCTACTACTCGGTGCTGGCACTGGCGGGTTACTTTTCATGCGACATCCTTAATACCTTCCGCAAGCTCGGCTCGCCGATGCAGGGCCACCCCTGCATGCTGAAGACGACCGGCGTGGACATGTCGAGCGGGTCGCTGGGCCAGGGCCTCTCGGTCGGCAATGGAATGGCACTCGCCGCACGGCTCGACAACAAGCCCTATCGCGTATACGTGCTCATGGGCGACGGCGAAGTGCAGGAAGGCCAGGTGTGGGAGGCCGCAATGACGTCGGCCCACTACAAGCTCGACAACGTCTGCGCGATCCTCGACTACAACAACCTGCAGATCGACGGTTACGTGAGCAGCGTGAAGGGAATCGCCCCGCTGAAGCAGAAGTGGGAGGCCTTCGGCTGGCACGTGATCGAGGTGGACGGCCACAGCTATCCGCAGCTCTTCGCCGCATACGACGAAGCCCGGGTCACCAAGGGCAAGCCCACCATCATCATCGCCCACACCATCAAGGGCAAGGGCGTATCATACATGGAAGGCGTTGCCGATTACCATGGCAAGGCGCCCGACGAGGCTGGTTACAAGAAGGCGATGGCGGAACTGGTGTAGGAGAGTTGGCCAGTTGTCCAGTTGGCCGGTTGCTCAGGTGGCGAATCGCGCCGAAAAAACTGATTCTGATCAACTGTTCGACTGCCCAACCGATTCACTGATTCACTGATCAACTGATCACCAAGATACCTGAGGAACTCACATGGCCGATAAAATTGCCACTCGCGTAGCGTACGGTGAAGCGCTGGCCACCCTTGGGGAGAAATACCCGCACATCGTGGCGCTGGATGCCGACCTGTCGAAATCGACGATGACGGTGACCTTCGCGAAGAAATTCCCCGATCGATTCTTCCAGATGGGCATCGCGGAATCGGACATGGTGGACACGGCGGCGGGCCTGGCCACGTGCGGGAAGCTGCCGTTCGCATCGAGCTTCGCCATCTTCGCGTCGCGCGGATGGGAGCAGATTCGCAACGTCATCGCCCGCGCCAAGCTGCCCGTGGTGCTGGCTCTCACGCACGCGGGCGTATCGGTGGGCGAGGACGGCGCCTCCGCCCAGGCCAACGAGGACATCGCGATCTTCCGCGTGCTGCCGAACATGCGCGTGGTCGTGCCGGCCGACGCTCCCGAAACGAAAAGCTGCATCGAATGGCTCGTGCAGCACACGGACGGCCCGGTCTTCGTGCGGCTGGGCCGCGAGAAGCTGCCGGTCGTCTGCCCCAACGGCTACGCATTCCAGCTCGGCAAGGCGCTGAAGCTGCGCGACGGCAACGACATCGCGATCATCGCCTGCGGCGGCATGGTGCACATCGCGCTGGAAGCCGCATCGGCGCTCGACGCCAAGGGCATTCAGGTACGCGTGCTCAACATGGCCAGCATCAAGCCGATCGACCGCGACGCGATCATCGCCGCGGCCCGCGAAACCGCCGGGATCGTCACCGCCGAGGAGCATTCGATCATCGGCGGGCTGGGCGGCGCCGTGGCTGAGGTGGTCTGCGAAACGCATCCCTGCCCCATCCGGCGCGTGGGCATGCCCGACAAGTTCGGCGAGTCGGGCAAGCCCTCCGAGTTGATGCTGAAATACGGGCACAGCGCCGAGAGGATCTGCCAGTGCGCCGAGGAAATCCTGAAGGCGAAGTAACCGGCGAGGCCATGCGGCTGAATCTCCCGATCATGCAAGGCGGCGGATGGCGGGCAATCCCGATCCCATCCGCCGTCTTTGTGTATCGCTGAAGCACTCTCGGAAAAACCCGTCCTGGGCGTTCAGACGCCCTTGCCGCCCTTCTCCTGGCCCTGCCGCATCGCATCAACGGCTTTCACGAACGCAGCGGACACCCCGCTTATGGTCACCGACGCGTCGTCGCTGTACGTAGGCCTCATCGAGGTCAAGTGGATCAGGATGAAGGTCGGCAGGAACAGCACTACATAGAGGGCCGTCACGCCCATGATCACATCGCCCATGGCAGGCAGAAAGGAAAAAGCCACACAGAGAAGAACCAGTGCGGCGGCCAACAGCCACCCGCCGACGATGATGAACGACCGGCGTGCCCAGTAGGGAGCGTGCTTCTCACAAAAGGGCAGTCCCGCGTGGACGTCCGCCGCGGTCGCTCGCGACTGCCAGGCGATATGCACCCAGCCGCCAAGCAACGAGATCAAAGGAGACAGCAACGCTGCCTGCCAGGAAGGTGCGGCCAACTTGCCGTACATGCGGCACGATGCGGGTTTTCCGCAGACGAGGCAGACCGGGGGAAGCTTCCCGTCCGTTATCTCCGTGTTCCAGATTTTCAGTGTGGGCATGTGGGCCTCCGCAAGAAAAACGGAACCTGCAGGGCGCACGGCAATCGAATGCCGGCATGTGCTCAATAGTGTACGAAGCCGCGGCGATGATGTCAAGTCCCTGTTTGCGGGAACCGCTCGCGGTTGTCATCTGTGTCCACCCACGCTGTTCCTCCGCTTTCCTTCGTCTTCCATGCCCCCCGGAGCCTTGCCCGCTCGTCGTGAATCTGGTTCAGGGCAAATGCTCCTTGAAAGCGGTACATTCACCCCATATAATTACTTTGGAGGCATCCGAAAGCCCCTGACCCATGTGACCGCCGGATTCGGCAGGATTGTACTATTGTGCAGGGACGTGCGGACGCGTCGGGTATGCGCGGGCCACCGGCCGCGGCTGATTCGCGCACTGAAGCGCGCACCCGATTATCAGCCTCTTGTGCCAGTCGAACAGTCTTTACGAGCGTAAGGAGGATGGCGGACGATGCACGTTATCGAAACCGAGAAGCTGTCGAAGATATACCGGGATTTCTGGGGCCGGCCGCGCGTCAAGGCCCTGAACGATCTGGATCTGACGGTCGAGAAGGGCGAGATTTTCGGCCTGCTTGGCCCCAACGGCTCCGGCAAGACGACCACGAACAAGCTCCTGCTCGGCCTGATCTTTCCGTCGTCCGGCAAGGCGAGCGTGCTGGGCAAGCCGGTGGGAGACGTTGCCACGAAGGCCCATATCGGGTTCCTCCCCGAAGAATCCTACCTCTACCGCTTCCTCGACGCCGAGGAAACGCTCGACTTCTACGGCCGCCTGTTCAAGATTCCCCGCAAGCAACGCAAGGAGAAGATCGACCAGCTCATCGAGATGGTTGGGCTGAAGGACGCCCGCAAGCGTCCGCTCAAGGAATACTCGAAAGGCATGGCCCGCCGCATCGGCTTGGCCCAGGCGCTGATCAACGATCCGGATCTCGTCTTCCTCGACGAGCCGACGAGCGGCTTGGACCCCATCGGCACGCGCGACGTGAAGAATCTCATCATCGACCTCGGCAAGCAGGGCAAGACGGTGCTGCTGTGCTCGCACCTACTGGCCGACGTGGAGGAAGTGTGCGACCGGATCGCGCTGCTGGTGCGCGGCAAGCTCTGCACGCTGGGCGAGGTGAAGGATCTGCTGGCAGACAAGGACGCCCTGCAGTTTACCGTGAAGAACCCGCCGGCCGGGTTCCGCGACCGCATCGAGAAGCTGGTCGCCGAGACGGGCGGAAGCCTTGAAGGCATCGAGAACCCGGTGGAAACGCTCGAGGACCTGTTTCTCAAGGTGGTGAGGGAGCAGGCCGCCAAGGGGAATGATGAATGATGAATGCGGAAAGCGGCGCCGCTCATCCGGCGTTCATTGTGCAGCAAGCCGCAAGCGATTACTGGAAGCGACTTCCGTATGAATGATGTGTTTGGCGTCATCCAGGATTGGTTCATCCGCAACCGGCCGTATGCGCTGATTGCCCTGCTGGCGGTGGTGGCGGTTCTGTTGATCCGCTACACGTCGGGGCGGGTGCTGTGGGCGATCTCGCGGCATTCGTTCCAGGAGGCGATCCGCAAGCGGGTCCTGCTGGTGTCGATCATCTTCGGGCTGGCGCTGGTGGTGAGTGCGCCGTTCTGGCCGTCGATGAACGACGCCGACCGCATCAAGCTGGTGGAGGAAATCTCGCTGACGGCGATGACCTTCCTGGGCGTGATCATCGCGGTGTTTGTGTCGGCGTATTCGCTGCCGGATGACATCGAGGAGAAGCGCGTCTTCACGCTATCCACGAAGCCCGTCCACCGCCACGAGATGGTGCTGGGCAAGTTTTTCGGATTTCTGATGGTGTTTGTGCTGATCCTGGGCGTGATGGGCGCGATCAGCACGCTGCTGATCCGCGGGGTTTCCACGTATTCGCAGGTGGAGGTGACGGCCCCGGAGGCCCCGATCATCGTGAATGGT
>DATKYA010000155.1:0-5952 GCA_035528775.1 Planctomycetota bacterium
ACCACGTGCCGCACCAGCGGCATGCAGCTCATGATCAGCTCCTGCTTCGTTTCAGGCCCGGGGCTGGCGCGATAGAATTCCCAGACTGATTTGAGTGTTCTTGTTTCCTGCATTCTTACCCCTGCTCCTCTCTCCGGAAATCCCGGCTGCGGCCGGAATTCTGAATGACACAATGAACAAACCACGGGAAGTCGGGATTCGGAACTCGGAACTCAGGATTCGGGAGCGGCACGCTCATTCCGTTCTTCTGGGTTCCCTTATTCCGGATTCCTCATTCCTCATCCTGCTGCTCGCGGCCGCCGGGAAACCGCCGCCTGGTTTTGCGGCGGATTCGGCCGTGCGGCAGAAGGGCGTCGGCTGCGTTGGCCGCGCCGCTCGTACGGAAAGCAGCAAGCCGCACCGCCGCTTCGAGCTCGGAAAGATTGCCCGGCCAGTCGTAGTCGGCCAGTTCATCCCAACCGGCCGCCGGCCGCGGCACGCCAAACTGGTCCATCAACTCGCCCGCCAGAAGCGGGATATCGGTCGTCCGTTCTCGAAGCGGCGGCAGAAATATCTGATCGGAGTTCAACCTGAAGAACAGGTCGCTCCGGAAGTTGCCGTTTTCGATCTCCTCGTAGGGGTCCCTGCTCGTGGAGCAGATGAACCTGACCGACGGAGTGTCGCCGAGTATTCGCAGCAGCATCGCCTGGAGGCGCGGGGCGAGCTCGAGGACTTCATCGAGGAGGATGGTTCCGCCGGAGGCGATGGTGCACAGCTCGGTGGCCGCCTTGCCGCTCAGCCGGGCCGCCAGCCGGTCCTGGTGCATCGTGCAGTCGACGTGGACGAACGGCCGCGCCTTGCGGTTGCTCGCATTGTGGATGAGCCGCGCCACGGCGGTCTTCTCGGTGCCGCGCTCGCCGAGGATGAGCACGGAGGCGTCGGTTCGCGCCACCTTGGATACCTGCCGGAAGATCTCGATCATGCGCGGATGGCGCGTGGCCGTCGCCGGCCTGCCTTGCGTCTTCTCCAGTTCGCTCCACAGGTAGCGGTTCTGCTCGAGCAGGATCTTTTGCTCGTCGATACGGTGCAGCACGAGCATCACGGCCTCGCGGCAGACGGGCCTGCTGATGAAGTCCCATGCATCGGTCGACATCATGGCGACGTAGCTTTCGATCCTGCCGGAGCGCATGACGAGCACGAGCGGGGCGTCGGGCGCCTGGCTGCCAAGCTCGCGAATGAAGCTGCGGTCCCACAGGTCGATGGTGTCGCTGTCGACGAACGCGGCGTCGCATTCATCTGCGAGATGGCGGAGCAGCTCGGTTCCATCGGCGGCGATCACGGGTTCGCAGCCGGCGGCGGCGAGGATTTCCTGCATCCGCAGGCACTCGGCACTGTTATTCAGAATAAGAGCGATTTTTCGAAGTACCATTCTTCGCTTCCCGCATCGGCGTCAGCCGGTTTCCGTTCGGTTGCCTTGGTGTCTTCGTGTACTACCGATTCCGTTGTTCGGGCGGCGTTGCCCGCGGCAGGCGGCGGCATCCATGCACGCGCAGATGGCGTCGAAATCAAGCGGCCGGGCGGCCGGGCGCCTGCTGATGACGATGACGAGCCGGCGCCCCTCCGTGCGGAGCATTGCGGACGCCCTCCGCAGCATTGCCATCGCTCCGGACGACAGCGTGGCTACTTTGCTGAGGTCGATCACGGCGTCGGTGCCGGCGGCCTGCAGGGCTTCCATTACCGCCCTCTGCACGAGCTGGTCGTGGTCCTCAAGCTCGCCGGCCAGTCTCAGTGGCTGATTGTCCAAGACGTTTGACTGCATTCTGGTTCCCCTGTTGCCGTGGCATCAAACTCGCTTGATCATCCGCACGGTGGTACCGGTGCGGCCGGACTCGATGGTCAGGCGGTCGACGGCTTCGGCCGCGATGAAGAGGCCGGAGTGCGGATGGGCCTTGGGCCCGCGCGAGCCGTCGGCCAGAAAATAGTCGTCGCACCTGAACCCGCGTCCGAAATCGGTCACTTCGATCTGCAGGTGATGGGCGTCGTACGTCACGCGGAGCACCACGGTACCTGAGTCGGTCCGGTACGCGTAGGTGCAAGCGTTGAGCACCACTTCGCACACGGCCCGGACGATCTGCTCGGTCACGCTGCGGCTGAGGCCGATGCTCCTGCCGAGGCAGCGGATGGCACGCCCGGCCTGGAGGATCGACTCCGGCACGGCCGGGAGTTCCACGCGGATGTCGCGGCTCACCTCTGTGCTGGTCTGGGTCTGACTGGTCATCGGATAGCCCTCGCTGCTGGTTGCCGTTTGCAGCTCGCGAGAGATACAAGCAACTCGCGTGCCGATTGACCGTGTGCTGCAGCCGCCGGAGAAAGCCGCACGGCGTTTTGCGGGTGTGTGCAAACGACTTGTGTGAATTCGGGTCCGCCACGAAGCTCGTGCACGCTTCGAGTAGCAAAACCGGCTTGTGCCCGGCTGCACCACGCGAAAGCGCTTGCACCGCAAGGACTTACGCACGGTTCTACAATTTGGGAGGGCCGCACTACGTCTTTGGTAGTGATCCGGCCTTCCAGATGTGCCAGTGTCGCGATCATCATCACTCCTTCACTTCCGCGGTGGAGCCCTCGCTGAACGTCTCGGTGGGGCCGTAATCGGCCTCCTCCGACAGCCTCGAATCGCACAGAAGCGTAACGCCCACCGTGGTCACCACCGGGCGAACAAACGGTTCGCGGGCATCCTCGGTGCATTTCTTGCAGACGCGGTGACAGCGATCGGTCCAGAACAACCTGCCGCAGCGCAGGCACCGCAGCCTTCGTTTTTGCAGGTTCAACGATCGAATACTCACGGCAGCACTCCTCACAGATGGGACACAACCCACAGCTAGCTCGCCAACGGCGGAGCATCAGCCTCTGCACAAACTTGAGTGAAGCAAATCCCGTGCCAATGCGCTGCGCGGGGTTCGAAGGTGAGTGTGCGGTAACGCTACAGAGGGGTTAAGAACGAAGGACACTGAAGAACGGAAGAGGCCAGGGAAAGACGATGGGATGAAGAGATGAAGCGATGACGGGAGACAAGGCCGGCCAACCGCTCTTCAGCTCTTCATCTCATCATCTCGTCATCGTTCGATACTTCATTCCAAAAGCTTCATTCCAACAGGTTATTGACATCTCGAATCCAGCTCGTATAATATGGCGGCGTTTGGGCGCGGCTCAGGCGATCAATCTGCTTCCGCTACACGACCGGCGGCACTATTGCCGGACGGGGGTTCGACATGGCCACACCTGCCAGCGGCATGCTTCGGCTGACGATCTCATCGGACAAGACGCTCGCCATCGGCCTGGCATGCCAGGGCACGCGGCTGCTGGGAATCAGCCGGGTGGAAGTGAACGGCGTGCCGCTGCGAAACCCCGACCGCCCGATCGCTCCCCTGATCGCCACACCCGACGGATACGTCTACAACGAATTCCGGGTGCTCGACATCAAGCGGCGAGACCGGCAGACCGTTGTGAAGTCGGCCGCCATCGGACGCCGCGCACGCCGCGTCGACGAATGGAGCGATCACCTGTGGAACCGCGCCATCATCACGCGCAACCTCCCCGAGACGGTGGAGGACGAGCTGCACTGGACCTTCGAGCCGTGCCGCGAAACGATCGATGGCCTGGAGTACCAGGGATTCGGCCACGGATACCGGTTCGTCAGCCGCACCCGGCGGATCCGGCGCATCATCGACTTCGCCACCTGGGAGCTGGGCGGCAAGGCGGCCGGCAATACCATCATCGCCCAGAATGGCACCGCCCCGCCCGTTCACCGGGCAACCCTGGACAGCGATTACACGACCGAATGGATCTTTTACAATGATTCACCGCGAAGCAACGCCGGCGGCGACGGCTCGCGCCGCGGCGCTCGCGCCGCGCGGTCCGAGCACGGCGGCCTTCCCGGCACCAAGGACCGCCTTATCGTGCAGCTCGTGCCGCGGCTTGCCCTGATGCAGGGGTTCGACTTCCAGTTCGGCCGCGACGGCTCGCTGCTCATCTACTACGACAAGCCCGGCCGCATTCTCACGATGACCCGCAAGCATGCCGGCGAGAACGTGATCAACTACGTGGACGACGTCTCGCTGCCGCTTGCAAATCGCTTCTCGACGCCTATGAAACGGGTGCTGTTTGCGAAGGCGGACAAACCGCTGTCACAGGTCGACGGCGCGAACCTGTGGACGCGCTGCTGCGACCACGTGCACGACGCCTACCGCGCCCGGCTCGGCCTGAAGGAGGACCAGGTCGCGCCGATCTTTCACATCATGCCGTGGGCGGGGCGATCGATGTTC
The DNA here is from genome assembly GCA_035528775.1 of Planctomycetota bacterium. Lineage (GTDB taxonomy): Bacteria > Planctomycetota > PUPC01 > JABMSA01 > JABMSA01 > DATKYA01. The sequence continues at coordinate 4,302 of DATKYA010000155.1, forward strand.
GGCGGCGAATCCGTCAGCCCCGACGTTGCCCGCCGGAAGGCCGGGCGGCTGCTGAAGGACTACGCCGGCATCACGCTGCCGTTTTTCCGGAGCCTGGGGTTCAGGCGGTTCTTCTGCGGGCCTCACTGGCGCAGCGACTGCACGGAAGCCCACGGCTCGCCCGGCGGCAACGAGTGCTGCGTACACCTGTTCGAGCTTGCCCCGCAGTACGGCGGCGAGGCGGCCCTCAAACGGCTGTGCGACGCCGCCAACCGCCTCGGCATGGAGGTGATCGCGTGGATCTCGATGCACATGTCATCCCGCGCGCACTGCTTCGCGAGCACCCGGAGTGGAAGGTGAAGCACCGCGACGGCGACGAATTCCCGGGCGTGCCCGTGCTGCACCCGATGAGCCTGCACTCCGGGTTCCGCAAGTACGTGCTCGACTCGCTGCGGCGAACCAGGAAGAAGACCGGCCTGCACGGGGTGATGTTCGACAGCTACCACACGGAAGGCGGGATGTATGCGATCAACTACGCGGACCCGCTGCTGCGTCCGCAGGCCGACGAGTTGTTCCGGCTGCAGGCAGCCCTCCAGCGGGCAGGCTTCATGAACACGACCGAGGCCGTGGGGCCGTTCGGCGTCAGCACGTGGGGATTCTGCACGCGTGACGACGCCCGCCACCACAACCTTCTGCAGTGGTACTTCGGGAACGAGTTCGCCGCCTACAAAACGTCCTACGGCGCAGGATTCGACGGCATCGCGAACGGCACGATCACCGCTGACCAGTACTACCGCTTCGCGGCCAACAAGTGCCTGCTGTGCCTCGGGGTGAACACGGTGGCATGGAAGTTCAACGCGAAGAAGACGAACCGGGAGGTCGCCCGTGTTTTCACTGAGCCGTTCCGGCAGACCAACCACGACTTCAACGAGGTCTCGCGCTGGCTGCACCGGCGGACGCTGCTCGATGGCGACCGCGGCGTTGAATGGGCCGGCCGCGAGGGCAAGGTGGCCGTGCTGTTCTCGTTCTGCCAGTTCGATCACGTGCTGCCGCGGGAGGCATTCGTCACCGACGTAACCGGCGGCTGCGACATCGGGGCCGTCACGTCGATCCCCGCTAGGAAGAACCACACCTACATCATTCGCTGGAGAACGCGATGAGCACGGCCGAGTCATGCCTGCTGGCACTTGGCGTTGTTGCTGCCGCCTGCGTGGCAGCACGAGCGGCGGTGGAGCCGGAGTTCGTCGTCGCAGTGAATGCTGCCGATTTCCTGCTGGAGCGGGATATCCGGGCCAACGAAGGCACCATGACGAAGACGGGCACGCGCGCGGAACTGGACGTTCCCGGCGACTTGGTGCCGGTCCGGTTCGCTCGGGCGACCTACGCGTTGAAGGTCGAGGCGAGCGGATCGTATGACATCTGGCTGACCGGCGGCGGGTCGGGCCATTTCGGGAAGTCGATCTACTCCTGGTCGCTCGACGGCAGCGAGTTCCGGCCCGCCAGCAACAACGCGCTGGTCACGCCCGCCACGAATCTGCAGGCATTCAACGACCGCCTGATCGAGCTGGTGCGGGCGGCTGACCTGAAAGCCGGCGAGCACAGGCTGGCGTTGCGTGTTGAGTTCACGCCGGGCGAGCGAACGATCTTCACGATGGCCAACGTCGGGCTGGCG
>DATKYA010000156.1:0-8949 GCA_035528775.1 Planctomycetota bacterium
TAGACGATGACGTCGGCGTTGGACCACTTGGCGAGTGCGTGCTGCGTCATCGTCTTGCCGGTGCCAAACCCGCCGGGGATCGCGGCCGTGCCGCCCCGGCCGAGCGGGAAGAACGAATCGATCACGCGCTGGCCGGTGACCAGCGGCGCCTCGATCATTTCGCGGCGGACGAACGGCCGCCGGATCCGCGCCGGCCACGTCTGAACGAGTTTGACCTCCCGCATGCCGGCGGCCGTCTTCACGCGGGCGATAGTCTCCTCCAGATTGTAGTCGCCTTCATCCGCGATGAAGTCGAACGTGCCCCGCACGCCGGGCGGAATCATGATGCGGTTGACGACGACGGCCGATTCCTGCACGGAGCCGATGATCTGCCCGGCGGCTGCGCTGCCGCCGGCCTTGGCATCGGGGATGAAGTGCCACTTCTTGTCGGGATCGAGCGGCGGCACCTTCTCGCCCCGGCGGATGAACGCCCCGCTCTTGTCGGCAATGCCCGGCAGTGGCCGCTGGATGCCGTCGTAGATGTTCCCGATCAATCCGGGCCCGAGCCTCAGCGAAAACGGCGAACCGGTCCGGAAAACCGGCGCACCAGGCTTGACCATCGACGTGTTCTCGTAGACCTGGATGGTGGCCTTGTCGCCGGAAACCCTGATCACCTCGCCGACAAGCCGGCCGTCGCCGACCTCCACCAGCTCGTACATCAGGGCATCGCTCATGCCCGCCGACTCGACGATCGGCCCGGAAACCTTCGTGATTTGTGCGTCGTGAGACATAGCAGTAATTCAAGGAGGCACGCGTGGCGGCGATGCCCGTGCCGGGACAGCTCTGCGGCCGTCATTTCAACTCAAAAAGGAACTGTGCGACCTGCCGCCGCAAATGATCGTACGTTCTTGCCATTCGCGATTCGAACGAATTGTCCACCATTCGCCGTCCCTCGGCGGAATACACGATCACGCCGCCTGAGATCGCGGTGGGATCGGAACTGGAATCGAGCGTCACCGCTCTGCCCATCTTCCTCGATACGGTCTGCTGCAGCGCGGCAAGCTCGACCGACTTCCGATCACGCTCCGCAACGGTGACAACAAACCGGTCGCCGCCGATGGCTTCGGCAGCCGCCGCAACCAGGTTGGCCAGCACGCCAGCGTAGTCGAATCCCTGCCGTTCGGCCAGCCGTTTTTCGGCGGCGTCGAAGGCCTCGCGGATCACGCTCTCGCGTGCGTCTATCTCGATGCGTTGGGCTTCGATGTCCACTGTTGCCAGCACAATAGTCTTCTGGCGTTCGGCTCGTTGGCGAGCGGCGTCGATGGCCGATTTCCGCACGTCCTCCGCCTCGCTCTGCGCCTTCTGAACGATGTCCTTCGACTCCTGTTCGGCGCGGCGAACGGTCCGCCCCGCCTTTTTACGCGCGTCCGCCAGGATCTCATCGATAAGGGCATCTTCGGGCGCCGGCTGTGCACCAGATTTGCTCATAGCTTGATCCCTACGGCCTCCTGGATGAGCTCCTGCAGGCTGCGCCGCTTCGGCGACGGCCCGCCCGGGCCCGGTATGCGCACGATCACCGGCCGCGTCGACTGATACAGAATCCGGTTCACCTCCTCGCCGATCGTTTCGGCCACCTGCTCGGTCATGATGATCACGCCCACTTGCGGGTCGTTGACCTTTTCCATAAATGCCCGGCGGGACTGCTCCGGCGACTCCACGGCGACTCCCTCAATACCCGCGAAGGCGAATCCCAGCACGGTGTCTTCGTCGCCGATCACGCAATACTTCATGTTCAAGCCTCCGACAGGGGAATGCAGGAGTCAAGGAGCCAGAAGTCGGAAATCAGAAGCCCGAACACTCGACCGTCAACACTCAACTGCCAACTACCAACAGCCGCGTTCATCAACGTGAGTAAGCCTCTTCGTTCAGCGTTGCACGTTGCACGTTGCACGTTCTTCTTCCGTTCCTCTCTTTCTCTCTTTTCCTGCCTCCGTCTTCCCCTACTTCACCAGCATCAGCATGATGCCGATGATCAGCCCGTAAATGGCGATGCCCTCCGCCAGGCCGACGAACACGAGCGCCCGGCCGAACATCTCGGGCCGCTCGCTCACCGCGCCGACCGCGGCCGAGCCGACGCGCCCCACCGCGTATCCAGCAGCCAGGCACGACACGCCCACCACGATAGCGATGGGAAAGGCCGTCTGCTGCTGCTGTTGCTGAGGGGCCGGGGCCGAATCATTCACATCGTTCTCCGGCGATCCGGCCGCCAGCACCACCTGCGGCAGCACAAACGCACCCACCACATTGCCGATTATCAGCACGACCGTCAGGCACTTCACGAACTGTATCAGAAGACGATTCATCTTGTTCCCCTTTTCAGGATCCGGCTCTCAGTGTGAAGGGCGTGAATGGCTTGCCTTCACCTTTGAAGAATTTCGCGAAGAACTCGTAGTATTCCAGCCTTATGCACTGTATGGCCACCACCAGACCCTCGAACACAATCACCACGATGTTGCCACCGATGATGATCAGAATGGAGATCAGCAGCCCGGCCGGCAGTTGGCGGGCGGCGTCGGCCAGGCTGTAGATCGCCAAGCCAAGCCCGGCGTGCGCCAGCGCGAAGGCGCCCACTCGCACGAATGACACCGTGTTCGACAGCAGCCCGATGACCATCTCGAAGACGTCCATTCCCGATTCGATGAAGCCGCCGTGGCCGTCCGCGCTTATATGCTGTGCGAGCAGCCGGAGGATCGGCGCGCGGAAGAAGATCGCCATCACAGGCAGGATCAGCAGCAGCACGATCTCGGCCGCGCCCGGGCCCGCGTGCAGCAGCACGCCCTTCGCCGCGATCCACAGCGCTCCCCAGTAGAAGACCAGCCCCGCCAGGCCGAACTTGTCCAGCATGGCGGCCGCCAGGTCCTTGCGGCGGAAGCAGTTGATGATGTTCAGGACCAGCCCCAGGCTGTTCATGAACATCCCGAAGACGATGCAGATGCCGAGCAGCTTCAGCGAGACCTCCTTCTCCAGCGGAGGCCTCCACAGTGCCAACCGCTCGAACTCCCGGCCGAAGAACTCGCCGAAGACGAACCCGCCGAGCATTGCGGCGATTCCGGCGAAGACGGCAACCGAACCGAGGCCGCGAAGCTTCGGTGCGATGCGCGTGCGCGCCACGATCAGCCCCGCCACTACCAGCACGGCTCCCTGCCCGACGTCGCCGAACATGACGCCGAACATTGCCAGGAAGCTGATAGCCACCACAATGGTCGGCTCGATCTCTCGATAGCCGGGCAGGCCGTAGTTGGAGACGAGCAGCTCGAACGGCTTGATGAGCCTGCCGTGGCGCAGCAGGATGGGCACGTCTTCCCGCTCGGGCTGCGGATCGCGCAGCTCGATCACCGCGCGGTTGCCGGTGATCTCCAGTATCCGCTTGACCAGTGCATCGGCCTGTTCCTTCGGCGTCCAGCCGGAAATTGCATAGATCGCAGCCGTGCGGCCGAACTGCTCCTCCGCCTGCAGCACCTTCTGCTCGATGTGAAGCCGCCGGCGGTACCGCAGCAGCTCGTGCCCGTACTTCCGGCCCAGCTCCCTGATCCGAACCGCGAGTTCCTCCTTGCGGTTCTGAAGCTCCTCAAGCCGCTTGACGGCATGGGCGTAGATCTCCTGGGGCAGCCCGCGGAATCTCTCGCTGAGCACCTCGGGTCGGAACCCCTGCTTCTCCAGGGCCGATTCCAGCGCCCACCGGCCTTTCTTGCTGGTGACGGCGACGATCCATCGCTCGCCTTCACCGGCGGCTGCGAGCGGCACGGCAACAACGTTCGGCCCCGCCTCCGCCTCGAACGCCGGCAGCTTCTCCTCGCTGATCCGCCCGGTCGCGAAGTGCAGGAAGGAGAACGCCGGGATGTCTTCGACGGCCACGTTCAGCCGCCGGAAGGCCTCCACCTGGTTGGCAGTCTCCGTGAGGGCGTCGATCTCCGCGTTGATTTCATCCTCCTGCTTGATGATCTCGGCCACCCCCTGCTCGATGCTCGCCAGGCGTTCCTCGATCATCTCGATGGGTATGTATTCGACCGATTCGATATCGACCTCGGCCTCAACGTACAGCCGGCGGCACAATGTGGCTGCCCGTTCCAGCAGGGCGGTGCACAACCGGTAACGCTCCGCCGCTTCCGGCTTCTGGAGGAGCTGGGCCTGCTCGCCGTGCCGGGCATTCGTGAAGTGAACGGCGCTCAGCTCGCCGAGCGCCTCGGCGACCTGCCGGACGTCTTTCTCCAGCACCAGCACGTCCACTTTCTTCATTCGAGCGGGGCTGAGCATCACGACTGCTCCAAGGGCGGCAGCAGGCTCTGCCGCATCTCGGCGACGTTCAGGCCGTAGCGATACGATTCCACCAGCCTGATCAGGTTTGCCAGCTCCATCCGCTTCAGGTAATGAAATGCCACAACAGCGGCCAGTGCCACGCCGGAGTGATAGAACACGGAATCGGCCCGTCGGTGGAAATACGCGGCCAGTGCCCGCTCGAGCTCGTCTGACGTGTCCACGCGGGCGGGCATCTGCTTGCGCAGGCCTTTCGGCAGCGATTCCACGGCGGCCGCTGTGCCCGGGCTGGAATAGATCTCCCGCAGCTTGTCTATCCCGATCGTATGGGGAATCCGCAGATACGGTGCAAGCGATTCGAACTCGACGCGGTAGCTCGTTTTCAGCCTGATGGTGAGCATGATGAGGTAAATGGCGGCATCCAGCGATACCAGCTCGCTCCCGCGATCGTTCTCCCACAGCTCCTGATGTTCGGCGAGGGAAGTCAGCGTGGCGTAGAACACGCGGTCAATGGACGCATCGAAATAAAACGGCTTGCCGTGCTCCCTGTAGGCGGCGGCCGCTTCGGCCACCATATCATGCAGTGGATCCTTCTCAAGCTCGCCCGCGAAATCGTGGGCAGTGGGGGCCGCGAGCAGCCGTTCGGCCGGCACTGCCAACTGCTCCGGCACGGCGGCCAGGTAGGGCAGCACGTCGGCGGGCGTGCGGCGCGAATGGAAGCCGCGGAAGATCACCTTGATGTTCTCGATCTGGTATCGCCGGAGCAGCCACAGGAAGAAGCCGTACTGCGGCTCGCCAAGGAAGTCGAGAATCCACACCAGCGAAGCCAGGTGATCGTCGACCAGTCGCTTCTGGAATTGCCGGGGACTTTCGATCCCTTGCTCGGGGTACAGCTCGGCTGCCAGGCCGGGCAGGCTCCTGAGCTGGCAAAGCCGGCTCAGCTTCTCCTTCTCATACATTCGGGCGCGGCGCGCCCGGATCTTTGCATAGAGGGCGTCGATGTTTGTATCGGTGGGGATCGTCACCATGTGAATCGGGCGATCATGGCTCGGCCTCCGGCTCGTCTTGCACTCCGAGCACCGCCCTGACCGCCACTTCTATGGCCTTCTCCTTGCGATCGGCGGCTATCTCGTCCGGGAGAGACTCGAGCTTCTTCTTCACGGCTTCAAGACGCTGCTGCTTTTCGGCGCTTCCCCGGGCGATGGCGTCTGCGATAATTCCCGACGCACGGTCGCGAGCCTCCTCGCGGGCCTTCGCGAGGATCTCGTCGGCCTGCCGGTGAGCGTCATCGATGACCTGGCGAGCCTGCCGCTCGGCGTCGTCCACGATCTCCTTGGCCTGCCGCTCGGCCGCGATCATCCGCTCCAGCGTGTCTTTGATCTCGGTCATTCTTCTGTCCTGATGATGTCGAGCACTTCCTTGGCGGTGCGCGCCTCAAGCAGGCGCTTGTAGAATCCCGGCACCTGCAGCAGCCGGGCAATCTCCGCCAGGCACTGGACGTGCGGGCCAGGGTTGTTGCCTTCCGCGAGAACGAGGAACACTACGTGGACCGGCTGGTTGTCCATTGCCTCGTATTCGATGCCTTCGCGGGAAATGCCGAGTGCGGCCGTGAGCTGCTTGATCGATGGGTCTTTGCCGTGCGGAATCGCTATACCCCTGCCGATGCCGGTGGTGCCCATCGCCTCCCGCGATTCAACCGCCTTCAATGCGGCGGCGCGATCGGCTATCTTGCGCGACCGCACCAGCAATTCGATAAGCTCGGCGAATACTTCCTCTTTCTCCTCGCTCTCAAGGCCCAGCTTGATAATGTCCTCGCTCAAAATGTCAGCTAACCGCACGGCATATCCTTTCAAACACGTCCCGAACGAGCAATGAGGGTGCCAAGGCCGTTCTCATCGCTCATTGCCCATCGTTCATAGTTCGAGCGTGCACACGGGCAATCATACCAGATTGATGTTACCGGCAGATTTCGCAGTCACTTTCGGCACGTCACAGGAGTTCGCCTGCCAGTGAGGATCGCCTCGCGCTCGGCCAACGCGATCGCGATATTGTTCCTGGCCTCCAACGGCATCATTTTCTCGGGCGGCTGGCGTTTCGAGATGCACTCGATGAAGTAGGCGATTTCCCGGCTGTAGCCGTCGCCCTCCAGCAGCTTGGGGTTCTGTTTCGATCCGTCCGGCAGGCAGATGGTCAGCCGCGTGCTCGTGGCACTGCTGTAGTGCAGCGTGGCTCGCTCAAGGTGGATCGTGAAGCTCATCTCGAACGGATAGCCCGCAAAATACCAGCTCGCCTGCGCCGAAACCACCGGGCCATCATCCCCGTAGTGATACGTGGTGAGCACGTGATCGACCGAGCCGTGGTGGCAGGTCGCGTCGATGGTGCCGACCGACGATACCTCGCGGGGGATGCCGAAGCACGTCTGGATGAAGTCAACGTCATGCACGTGGAGGTCGAGCAGCGTTCCGCCGCTGAGGCGTCCGTCGAGGAACCACTGCTGCCACGACCACATCGGTGCCCCACCTACTCGGCGGAAGAAGGCAGACTGCACCCTTCCATACGCCCTGCTCTGGACGATCTCGCGAGCCGCAACGAAGTCGGGCCAGAACCGCACGCATTGAGCGACGCAGAGGAACCTGCCCGAAGCGTTCGCCGCGTCCACCATCGCGTCGGCGTCCTCCAGCGTGATCGCGATCGGCTTCTCGCTGACTACGTCCTTGCCCGCCTCCAGTGCGGCCACCGCGTACGGCTTGTGGAGGTAGCCCGGCGTCGTCACCACCACCATGTTCACGTCGACATTCTTGATCAGTTCGTTGCCGTCGGAGTACTTCTCCATCGACGACAGATCGATCTCGCCGCTCGCGCGCTCGTCTTTGATGTTGCCCTGCACGTTCAGCCAGCCGCCCGCCAACTTCTCGGGTTCGACGTCGCACAGTGCGGTAACCTTCACGTTCGGATATGTCCGCAGCACATTGAAGTGCATGCGGCCCATGAATCCCAGCCCAACGATACCTGCCTTGATCATCGTGAAATCCTCCGCGTCATTCGTTCGTTTCGTGGCTGTTCGGCTTTCGACTCCAGATGGATGTCACACGTACGAAGCTGAAGGCGATACGAGCCGGCGAGCAGATCCGAAGTGCAAAACCGGAATCCAACATTGCTCATATTCTACAGATTCAGCCGTTGAATTGCATCAGATTTTCCGCGATATGAGACGGGTGGGGTGCGCCAACGAAATATGGTTTTCAGAATCCGGCGTCTTCGCCCCCTGCATGCCCGTTCACGGGCATTCCGGCGGACTGGGCAGTCCGCAGGCTTCCGATCTGGGTGATAGCACCGTCCTTCAGGGCCCTTCAGGTCGGTGTGTAGGTTTGCCGCCGATAGCCCGCCGCCCTGAAGGACGGTGCTATTACCTGCGGCGATACCGGCGGGCTCTGCAGTCCGCAGGAAAGCCCCCTGAACGGGGCTCTGGGCGGCCGGAAAGCTACGCGGAAAAACCACGAGGAATTGGCGGACCCGACGAATGGGCCTGTAACCCGGCTGTTGTATGTCAGGTGTCCTAAGCCTTCCATTGCTGGTCCCCCTGATCATCATGCATTCCATTCACGCGCATTGCCACGTACTCCCCATTTCAAGGCCTTCCAGCGTACAACGGTGCCAGGCACCGTAACACGACATATGTTATGCCCGGGGGAAAAATGGCGCGTTCTCGAGGCATGGCTCCAGCACGGAGAACGCACGATGCAGAGAGTGCTCGGGGGATGTATCAACTGGTGAGATGGTGTTTTCCTGCCGCTGCGCGATTGCAGGGCGCACCGCGCGATTGCAGGGTTATCGAGAGCGGGCGAGCGTTTGCCGATTCAGCTCAACTGCCGCATCTTCAGCTTCAGCAACATCAACGCCCGGCTGCGAATCTGAGAGACCCGCGACTCGGTGATGCTGAACAACTCGCCGATCTGCTTGAGGAGCATGTTCTCGTAGTAGTACAGTGTGATGACGATCCGCTCCTGCTCGGGCAGCTCCGAGATGGCCGTGGCGAGCATCCGCTTCTTTTCCTCCAATTCCATCGAGCCTGCCGGGCTGGAGCTCTTCGGATCGGGAATGAGATCGACGATGCGGAAGCCTTCATCGGAGCTGGTCCCCCCACTCTTCCGGTCGTAGAGCGAGGTGACGGTGGCCATGTTGTCAACCTCGGCGAGTGCGTGCTCGAGCTCCGACTCGTTGAGGTTGAGTGCGGCGGCCAGTGCGGCGGCGCTGGGTGCGCAATCGTTCTCGGCGATGAGTGCGGCCCGCGCCTGCCTGATCTGCCGTGCCTTCTTGCGCAACGAACGCGGAACGAAATCGCGCGACCGAAGCTCGTCGAGCACGGCCCCCCGCACGCGCAGCACCGCATACGTCTCGAATTTCGCGTCTTCCCGGGGATTGTAGCGCTCGATAGCGTCGATCATGCCGAAGACGCCCGCCTCCAGCAGATCCTCGCGATCCAGGTGCCCGGGCAACTGCGCAGCAAGCCGGCTCACCACGTGCCGCACCAGCGGCATGCAGCTCATGATCAGCTCCTGCTTCGTTTCAGGCCCGGGGCTGGCGCGATAGAATTCCCAGACTGATTTGAGTGTTCTTGTTTCCTGCATTCTTACCCCTGCTCCTCTCTCCGGAAAT